>CAUJET010000148.1 GCA_963169665.1 Actinomycetota bacterium
ATGAGCGTGGTCGCGTCGCAGATCGTGGAGACCACCGACCGGAGCGAGTCGCTGTTCGTGGCGATGGCCACCCGCCACACCCAGCACGCGCTCGATCTGGGGTCCGAAGCGCTCCTCTGACGCCGCTGCCGCGTCGTATCGGACGGTGCGTTCATCACTCGCACCGTTCGTGTCCGCGTCACGGACGCCAAGGCGCGCCGCGACGGGCGGCACGAGCATTGGGTTCGCCACCTGGTGAGAGACACCTCTGGAGATGAGTCGAATGGCTCACTGACACCCGCGGCCCGGCCAGTTACGGTCCTCGTTGCGGACGCGCCATCAGGAGCTCTGCGCCCCACAACATGTGCTTCGACCCCAGGACCTATAGGTCTCTCCCGCATGCGTTTGCGCCCATCGAGCTCCTCGGCACGCGGTTTCACAGGCTCACAGTGGTCGAACTGATTGCGTTTCTCGTCGATGCGTCAGGCGATCGAGAACGGAAGACGTACGTGGGCCACGTCAACGTCCACGGCATGAACCTTGCCTCGAGCTTGCCGTGGTATCGCGACTGCCTCAACAGCGCCGACCTGGTCTTCTGCGACGGCTGGGGCGTGTTGTTGGCAGCCAAGCTGCGTCGACGTCCTGTCGGCCCCGAGCACCGCATGACGTGTGCCGACTATCTGACTGATCTGGCCAAGGCGTGCGAGGCGAGCGGCACATCGATGTTCCTCCTCGCGGGTCGACCCGGCGTGAACGAGCTGGCGCTGGAGAAGCTCCGTGCCGTTGCTCCGCACTTGCGGATTGCCGGTCACCACGGCCACTTCCCGAAGCACGGACCCGAGAACGACGAGGTCGTCAGACAGATCAACGACTTCCGGCCCGACATCCTCTACGTCGGATTCGGGATGCCGCTGCAGGAGCAATGGATCGGTGCCAACGCCGCTCGCATCGATGCGTCGGTCTTCTTGCCGCTCGGCGCATGCCTCGACTGGTACACCGGTGTGGCCCGTCGAGCGCCGCAGTGGATGCGAGAACTCCGGCTCGAGTGGCTCTACCGGCTCGTGCGGGAGCCGCGTCGACTCTGGCGGCGGTACCTCATCGGCAATCCTGTCTTCCTCGGACGTGTGCTTCTCGACGCGATACTCCCGTCGGGGAGAGCCGGTGGGTGATCGAACGATGCCTGTGGCCCGACCCATTCACACGGTAGGTATCGCCATTTGCACCTTGCGTCGGCCCGAGATGCTCCGGGACCTGCTGCGTTCCATCGCAGCGCAGGACGTCGACCGAGTGCGTTACCGAGTGAGCATCTCGGTTGCTGACAACAGTCCGTCGACGGAAGGACTCGCCGTCGTGCACTCCCTGGCAGGCGTGTTCCCGTTCCCGATCGAGGTCGATCACGAGCCGACACCGGGTATCGCTCCGACGAGGAATCGTTCGGTACGGCTGCTCGGGCCGACCGATGCCGTCGTGTTCGTCGACGACGACGAAGTCGTCAAACCCGACTGGCTCAGCCGTCTGCTCGACACCGCAGAACGTTTCGACGCAGATGTCGTGTCGGGACCTGTGCACGCGCGATACGAGACGACCGTGCCCGGGTGGGTCGTTGCCGGGCGTTTCCACGACAAACTCGGACCTGCCACGGGCACGACGACCGGTGCCACTGCGACGTGCAATCTTCTCGTTCGGCGCAACATCTTCGAGGTGTTGGGGGATCCTTGGTTCGAAACGTCGCTTGCGCTGCTCGGCTGCGACGACACCCACTTCCTGGAACGCGCCATCCGGAGCGGAGGGCGGGCAGTGTGGTGCGACGAGGCGTTGGTGATCGAGACCATTCCGGCCGAACGCACGACGTTGTGGTGGCTTGTCCGCCGGAAGTTCCGCGGTGGCAACTCGTGGGCCATCGTGCAGTTGATGCTCGATCCAGGCTGGAAGACGAAGGCACGACTCCTCGCCAAGGGTCCGTTGCTGATCGCTGGATCACTGGCTGCATTGCCGATCATGGTGTGGCGTCCAGTGCCTCGTGTTCGGGCGCTGCGAACACTTGCGCTCGGTGTGGGGCTCGTCTCCGCCGTCGGCAGCCTCCGCTATTCGGAGTATGCACCAAGGCATCGGGTGCCGGCATGACTCGGATGATCGTGGTGACGCCTGCGCGCAACGAGTCGGCCTACCTGCCTCGTCTTGTCGAGGCGATGCGGCGGCAGACCAGGTGCCCCGACGAATGGGCGATCGTCGACGACGGATCGATCGACGGGACTGGGAAGTTGGCCGAGCAGCTCACGAACGATCTCTCATGGGTTCGGGTCGTGACGCCGGACGACGGCGCCCGTGAACGATCGCACTCGTCGAAGGCCGAGAAGATCAATCGTGTGGTCCGCGACCTCGTCCGGCACGATACGGAGATCATCGTGGCGATCGATGCGGACATGGTTCCGCCGTCAGACTTCTTCGAGCGCGTCGAACGCGCCTTCGACAGCGAACCTGCGCTCGGCGTCTTCGGCGGACCCTGCACGCATGTCACGAGACGTGGGGTCGAACCGGAGCCCTTTCCACCGGACATGGTGCCGGGCAACACCCAGGCATTTCGCCGCGCCGCATTCGAGCAGATCGGGGGCTACTGGACCCTTCCGTTCAGTGGCATCGACACGGCTGCGTGCATCGCAGCCCAGATGCATGGCTGGATCTCACGAAACGACCCGACGTTGGTGTCGGAGCACCTCCGGCCGATGGGTACCGGCGAGGGTCAGACGATCCGTCGTGCGAGGTACCTCCGCGGACGCCAGGACTACGACCTCGGCATGCCGATCGAGTTCCAACTCGGCAAGGTGGTCCGCTGGACCACCCGACGCCCCTATCTCACGGGGGCGCTCTGGATGGGTGCTGGCTACCTGCACAGTTGGGTGACACGCACGCCGCGCACTCCGTCGCCGGACTTCGTTCGGTTCAACCGACGCCGATTCCGCCGACGCCTCACGCGTCGGTCTCACCAGGCAAGCGCCCCGTGAACGCTCGCGTCTCGGACCGTGAAAATGTCCACGGCGAGCAAGTCGGCATCACACGGTCGTCGCTTGCTGCTGTCGTCGTCAACGCAGGTGGTTCTGGTATCCGCCTGGTCGTTCAGATCGTGCTCGCACGAGCACTGGGCACCGGTGACTATGGACGGTTCGTGCTCGGGCGGAGTTGGGGTGAGTTGCTGTCGCGATTCCCCAACGCTGGTTACGAGGCTGCAGCGGTCAAGGAGCTTCCCCGCTACCAACGTTCGGACGAAGCTGCACTCCACCTCGGCTTCGTACGTGCGGCCTGGACCACGACATCCGTGCTCGGCTTGCTCCTCACGGGGGTGGCGGGGCTCACGTACGTCACGATCGTGGGAGAGGTCGATCGCGCCATCGTCGTCGGCATCTTCCTCACCGCCCCGCTCGCACTGACCATGCTCGGGCGGTCGGTGCTCCAGGGGCGCTACCGCTTCGTGAGCGGCTCGATGCTGGTCGAGGTCGTCCAGCCGGTGGCGTTCGGATTCGTCATCGGCTGGCTGTGGCTCGCGGACCACCTCACTGCGGTGTCGGCAGTCGCGGCCTGGGTCGCGACGATGGTTCTCGCTGCGGCGATGGGTGCCGTCCTGATTCGGCGATCTCGGCCGGCGGGGTTCGAGGACATCGAACCGGTTCGTGACGAGAGGTCGTGGCGACCCACTCGAGCTGCCATGTTCGCTTCCCGGCTGGCGTTCATCGTGCTCGACAGCGCAGATGTTCTCATCGTCGGGGCGCTGTTGTCCCGCGCCGACGTGGCTGCCTATGCGATCGCCACCCGCGTCGCCGTCCTGGGTCGGATCATTGTGTCGGGCGTCCAGTCGGTCGCTGCCGCGCACCTTGCG
Organism: Actinomycetota bacterium; assembly: GCA_963169665.1. Taxonomy (GTDB): domain Bacteria; phylum Actinomycetota; class Acidimicrobiia; order Acidimicrobiales; family Ilumatobacteraceae; genus VFMC01. Next base: position 3,851 of record CAUJET010000148.1, read on the forward strand.
GAAGCTGCGGCGGCCTCTGACTGGTCGGCGTCCCAACGGATCGTCGACCGCAGCCTGCGCGTCTGCGCGTTGCCGAGCGTGGCCCTCACCGCCCTGACTGCTCTCTTCGCCGGGCTGGTGGTGGACGTGTTCGGCGAGGGCTACGGCGCCGCCGTCACGCTGCTCCGTATCCTGCTCATCGGCAACCTCATCAACTCCGTCACCGGTCCGTCGGGCTATGTCGTGTCGCTCAGCGGCCTCGAGGGCATCTACGCCGTGGTGATGTGGACCGCCGCGGGGGCCACCATCGTCTTCGTGCCTCTGGGGTGCGTCATCTGTGGGGCCGCCGGGGCGGCATGGGCCGTGACCTTCGTGATCACCGGCTGGAACGTCGCACTGCTCGTCATTGCCCGACGCCGCCTCGGGATCCGGTGTTGGATCCGTCCCGCCACCTTCACCCGGCGCGTGACGACGCCGTGACACGTCCTCGCGCCGATGCCACGCCACGTGCCAGAACGACTGGCGCCCGCCGTGCACCCATGCGTCAACCATCAGAGAAGGTTCCCCGATGACAACGAAGAATCGATCCGACCTCGAACCGATCGGCCTGGTGATCGGCTCCCTCATCCGACGATCCTGGCTCATCATCGGCGCTGCGGCTCTCGTCGGTGTCGGCACGTGGCTCCTGGCAGGATGGGGCGCACACCCGACCGACGACGTCACCGCTACCTCGCGGGTCGGCATCACCACCGAAACCCAGTGGCCGTTCTACGACGTGGTCCTCGAGGAAGGCCTCGTGCTCGTCGCTGACGACCGGTTCGAAGGTGACCTCGAGAGCGAGCTCGGGTTCGACATCGTCAGTCTCACCACCGTGATCCCCGACGCTCTCTCCGTTTTCGACATCAAGGTCGTCGCTGACACCAGCGAGCACGCCGTCGCTGCAGCGAACCGAGCCGCCGAGATGGTGGTCGAACGAGGAGTGGCCGCGACGGCGGAGAAGAACACTGGGAAGATCGCCGCTCTCGATACCCAGATCGCCGATCTGGACCGTCGCATCGAAGCGGTCACGACCGAGATGGACAGCCAGACGATGCAGATCGTCGAGATGCAGGCTTCGCTCGACCGGCAGTACGACCAAGAGCTCGAAGCGGAGCGCGTCGCGCTCTCCCAAGAGCGCGACGTCAATCAGTCGATCCTGACGGATCTCGCGCGCGAGAGGTCGTCCCGCGACACCGACCGCGTCACCCTTGCAAGCGTCGGCGATCCGCTTGCGCAGTACCAGGTGCTCCGGCTGGCGGAGACCGAGGCCGCGAGCGATTCCACTCGGACGCCGCTCACCCTGGGCGTGACCGCCGCGGCGATCCTGTTGGCGTCAGCGGTCGCCGTTGCCTGGGACCGACGATCAGGCAACGTGCGTGCGACATGGCAGCTTCGACGGGTTTGCGGAGCTCACGCGGCGCACGAGATCGGCGTCCACGGCCGAGCGGTGACGTCGGTGGGGCCACTCGCTGACCAGTTGCACCGGGCGACCGAGTCAGACCAGCGGGTCATCGGTCTCATCGACGCAACCGGTCGAGGCCTCGAACTCGATTCCATCGTGCGGGAACTGCTGCCCCATGGCCTCAACACCACGATCGCCGACGAGCCCCTTGGAGCGAATGATCGGGACATCACGTTCGTCGACGTCACCGACGAGTACTCGAGCAGCGATGCACCGCGGCGCCGGAGCCATCTGTGTGACGGCATCGTGGTCTTCGTGGACCGCAACACGCGGGTGAGCGCCGCTTCGCAGATCGTCGACCGTGTCGACGTGTCGCCAGGCCTGTTGTCGACCGTGCTCGTGCGGGCGCGCTGACCCGTGTCAACGATGGTCCGACCGCCGGACCCGGCTCGTGTCCTCACCACGCCGGCCGCGCCGGCGCGATGGGCCACATCCCTCGTCGCAGCGCAGATCATCGCAGTAGAGGTCGACTTCGGACTGCTCGGCATCTCTCGCTTCCCCATCTGGGCGTTGACATGCATGGCTCCGATCGTCCTCGTCTCGCTCCGGTGGCCGGACCTCCCCGCTGCACTGTGGCGGCGTCCGCAGCGGGCCGCCACCGCATGGCTTACCTGGGGCGTGTTCTCCGTGGCATGGAGTATCAGTCCCATGGACAGCGCCCGCACCGTGCTCGTCACCCTCGGCATCTGGACCACCACGATGTGGTTCGTGAGCACGTACGGATTCGACCGATGGGCTCGGACGTATTTGGCCACCATGTCCGTGTTCCTCTTCGCGGGTCTCATCCACGACGTCGTCATGGTCCTCGATGCCGAGGCCGTTCACCGATTCACGGGCTACGGACTCGAGGCGACGGACGTCGCCCGTCTTGCGCTCGTGACGGTGGTCCTCGCTGCCGGGCGCATGATCGAGTCTGGTCGGCGAGATTGGATCTGCAGTGTCGCACTCGGCATCGGATTGGTCACGCTCGTCGCATCCGGGACCCGGACGACGATGATCGCACTCGTCATCTGTGCGCTCGCCCTGTGCCTGCGTACGATCGGAATCGGCCGAACGCTTCTCGCGGGTGCCGTGCTCGCGTCAACACTCGCCGTCGCGTTCAGCCTCATTCCCGATCCCAGCGAGTTCGTCACTCGGGAAGAGGGAGCAAAGGACATCGGCTCCATCAATGGCAGGATCAACATCTGGCGAGCGGCCTGGTCAGCGACGCTCGATCGGCCGCTGACGGGAAACGGGTGGTCGAGCGGTGAGGTAGTGCTCCCCCTGGCCAGTCAGCGGGGTGAGCTCCCGGTCCTCGTTCGTCATGCGCACGACATCGTCCTCGAGCTGACCATGAGCCAAGGATTCGTCGGGCTCGCTCTCTTCGCCATCATGATCGGCTCGTTGGTGGCCTCGCGCCGGAACACCCAGCATCAGCTCGCCGGCCTCGCCGTACTCGGCATCATCATCGCTGGCGCCACCGAGGCCGTCGTCAGCCGACCGACAGCGATGTTCATCGTCCTCGCTGCCGTACTGACCGAGCGGAGTTCAGTGCACGATCGATCTCCCTGATCGACATCGGTGTGGTCACGACCACGCGAAGCGCGGCTCGCTCGTTCCTCCTGGACATCGATCTCGACGGGGCCTGGCTCTGGAAGCACTACTGCCGCGATGCGTACGCCGGCGTCGTGATGAGCGTGGTCGCGTCGCAGATCGTGGAGACCACCGACCGGAGCGAGTCGCTGTTCGTGGCGATGGCCACCCGCCA
>CAUJET010000149.1 GCA_963169665.1 Actinomycetota bacterium
CCACCGTCAGCGGGATGCGCGGTGCGGATCCTGCGAGCCGCGAGCTGTTCGCATCGGTCGACGCACCTCGGTGGGAGGTGATGTGGCGGCTGCGGCTGCCGTCGTCGATGCCGTCGCTGTTCACCACCGCCCGGTACTCGATCGGCCTGGCGCTCATCGTGAGCTACCTCGTGGAGGGCAGCAACTTCTCCGACGAGGGCCTCGGAGCGATCGGCAAGCGGGCGGCGGCGAGCAACGTCGGCGATGCGCTGTGGGCGACGGTGTTCTGCATGGTGATCCTCGGCACCCTCGGGCTCGGGCTGATCGCGTTGCTCGAGCGATGGCTGCTGCACTGGCACGCCTCGCAGCGCGCGATCTGACACCCGCTGCCGGGATCGGTCGGTCGGCTCAGGCGACGACGTCGTCGTCTGCGTCGTCGTCCATGTCGTCGTCCATGTCGTCGTCCAGGGTCGCCGGGAACCGCTGGGCCATCGCTCTGCCGATCTCGTAGTGACGGACGAGGAACGCCCGCTCGTCCCGTTTGGTGCGGCGGAGCCAGTGGGTGACCTCCTCGTTGCACTTGCTCGCGTTGCACGACCGGCAGGCGGGCGCGATGTTGTCGAGCGTGTAGCGGCCGCCACGCGAGATGGCGAGCACGCAGTCGCGTTGCAGCGGCACGCCGGCGGCGCCGCAGTACGCGCAGCCACCCCATGCCTCCTGCAGCGCCGACCACTGCGCAGGGGTGAGGTCGTGTTCGACGCGGTCCATGCGGCGCTTGCGCCGACGAGCCGCCCGGGCACTCTTGGTCCGCTTCACCGCCATGCCGTGAACGTAGCGACGCGGCAGCGCCGGGACGGGTGATCACTCGTCGAGCGTCAGCTCTGTGTCACGGCACAGAGCTGACGTCACGTTCATGCCGTGACACAGACGACGGATCTGCGGCGACGACCTCGTCACCCCCGGACACCGGTTCGGCCGGTGGTGGTGTCGTGTCGTTATCGTCGGCGCCATGACGGACAGCCCGAGCGCCGACCTGGCCACGCTCCGCGAGCGCATCGACGAACTCGACCGCGAATTCGTGCGCGTCGTCGCGGCGCGGCTCGCGGTGTGCGAGGAGGTCGCGGAGTACAAGCGCGGCACCGGCACCGCGGTGATCCAGCCGGCCCGCGTCCGCGACGTGGTCACCTCACGACGGCAGCTGGCGATCGACGCCGGTGTCGACCCGGACTTCGCCGAGCAGCTCTTCCGCGTCCTGCTGGCCGAGACGCACCGCATCGAGGTGGCCGGCCACCGCCCCGATGCGGCCCCCGACAAGCTGGCCGCGCCCGACGGCATTCGCTCGGGCCTCGACACCGTCGCCACCCGCATCGATCATCTCGTCGTGGCCGTCGACGATCTCGACGCCGCAGTCGCCTCGTTCACCGGCACGTTCGGCTTCCACCCCACGCCGCTCGCCGGCGGGGACGTCCCCGGCATCACGGCGCTCAATGCGGGTGGCGTGACGATGGTGCTGGTCGGCAAGGAAGCCTCGCCGGCCGTCGCCCGCTACCTCACCCGTCACGGTGGGGGCATCCAGCACGTCGCGATCGAGGTCCTGAACGCCGGCTACGCGCGGGCCTGCCTCGCCGATGCCGACGCCTCGCTGCTCACCAACGTCGTCGTCGACGACGCCGGCCACGAGCAGTTCTTCGCCGCTCGCGACGCCACCACCGGCGTCCAGCTCGGCTTCATCGCCCGCACCGGTCACCGGGTGGGGGTCGCCGCGGCCAACGTGCTCACGATGTTCGACGAGCTCACCGACCATTGAGGCACCGCTGACCGAACGACCGGGTCTCGGAACGATCGCGCTCGCCCGAGCTGGCAAGCTGGGCGCCATGGCCGTCGACCGCTCGTTCACCCTCGCCAACTGGATGGAGGCGCCGTACAACCGGCCGGCGTTCCAGTTCATCCGGGAGATCGCTCCCACCGCGCTCATCGCCCGCGGCGACGGCGATCCCTCACCGCTGCCGAGCGATCCGGTCGATCTGTCCGGCGTGACGTTCGAGGGACGTGACGGTGCATCGATCACCTGGGCCGAGCAGTTGGAGAGCTCGTGCTGCGACGCTGTGTGCGTGGTGCACGACGGGCACATCGTCGACGAGCGCTACCTGAACGGCATGCACCAGCGCAGCCTGCACCTGTTGATGAGCGTGTCGAAGTCGTTCTGCGGTGCGGCCCTCGGCGTGGCGATCGGCACAGGCCAACTGGCGATCGACGACCTCGTCACCGACGTCGCCCCCGAGTTCGCCGGCACCAGCCTCGACGGGGCCACCGTGCGCCACGTGATCGACATGACGGCCGGCACCGACTTCCTCGAGGACTACGACCTCTACGGCGACACCGGCGATGGGGTCAGTGGTGAGGCGCCGCTCATCGCGTACGAGATCCACTCGGGCTACCGGCCGCTCGACGGCCGCACCCCGCTGGGCACGCTCGGCCACTTCCGCACCTACGGCACTGCGTACCCGCACGGCGCGAAGTTCCAGTACCGCTCGCCGCTCACCAACGTCGCCGCCCGGTTGCTCGAGGTGGTGAACGACCTGCCGTACGCCCAGGTGGTGTCGCGCGACCTGTGGGGTCCGCTCGGCATGGAGCACGACGCCGACATCATGCTCGACCCGCTCCGCAACCCGGTCGTGGAGGGCGGCATGAGCTGCACGCTGCGCGACCTCGCCCGCCTCGGCGTGGCCTACCTCGGCGACGGTGCGATCGACGGCCGACAGGTCGTGCCGAGTGCGTGGGTGGCCGACACCCGCGACGGCGACGACGCCTCGCTCGCCGCGTTCGAGGCGCAGGACGGTGGCGCGCACGACGGCTGGGCCATGTACCGCAACGCCTTCTGGGTGATGCAGCGCGGCCAGGAGTTCAGCGGACTCGGCATCTTCGGTCAGTACTGCTGGGTGCACCGTCCGTCGCGCACCGTGATCGCCCGGTTCTCGACCTATCCGACGGCGTTCCCCGAGGACCTGTCGGCCGAGACCATGCGCGGCTTCACCGCCGTCGCGGAGCACCTCGCCTCGCGCTGACGCGCCGATCCAGGCAGGGCCTGGGTCACTCGTCGTCGGGCGCCTTCAGCGTGAGGTAGAGCAACAACAGGCCCACCAGCACTGCCACGAGGACGACGCCGCGCAGCATCCAGAACAACGTGCCGATGAAGACGCGGAGCAGCACCCAGCCGACGACGAGCACGAGCAGCCACCCGACGACGGTGGCGAGCGCCGAACGGCTCGAGGTGCGCAGCGACATGTGCGTGAGTCTGGCACCGGTTCGGCGGCGCCGGTGCGCGACGCTTGCGCCATGACGGTTCCGCTCCATCCCGACATCTCGGCCCTGGGCTTCCTGCTCGGCACGTGGAACGGACGCGGGCACGGCGAGTACCCCACCATCGAATCGTTCGACTACCTCGAGTCGATCACGTTCAGCCATGTGGGCAAACCGTTCCTGGCGTACTCCCAGCGCACCCGACATGCCGACGACCATCGGCCGCTGCATGCCGAGACCGGCTACCTGCGGATGCCCCGACCGGGCCTCGTCGAGTTCGTGCTCGCCCACCCGACCGGGGTGACGGAGATCCTCGAGGGCACCTTCGACGGCTCCACGTTCCGCCTCCGCTCGTCGGTGATGGCGGGATCCTCGACTGCGAAGGAGGTGAGCGCCGTCGAACGCGACATCAGCGTCGTGGCCGACACGCTCCGCTACGACCTGCGGATGTCGGCGGTGGGCGTCCCGCTCACGCATCACCTCACGGCAACCCTCCAGCGGGACGTGCCCGACATCCTCGAGTGATCGCGCTCCGGTTGCGCGGTGCGACGAACTCGTGGGTATGTTGACGCCACGCACGGCAGTGCGGGGGTTCGTGTCACTTCTCGCTCGACACCGATTCCCGCCGTGCTCTGGCACAACTGATGATCCATCTCGATCACCCCGTACCGGAGGTCTGCCATGTCGCGCCGTCTGTCTGCTGCAGCCGTGCTGCTCGTCCCCATCCTGTTGCTCGCGTCCTGCGGCGACGACGACACCGAGAGCACGTCTGCCACGAGTGCTCCGGCCGAGTCCGCGTCCACCGACGCACCCGACGCCACCGGCTCCACCGGGTCGACGACACCCAGCGGTGACGCCGACACAGCCGACACGGCCGACGTCGTCGCCGGCGAGCCGTTCTCGGCCGCACGCTGCGAGGCGAACCAGGCGGCCGACACCATCACCTATCTGTCGAGCTTCGACTTCGCGGCCACGGCCTCGATCGTCGAGGTGCTCGTCGCCGAACAGCAGGGATACTTCGACGCCCTCTGCCTCGACGTCGAGGTGAAGCCCAGCTTCTCCACGGCCAACTACCCGGAGCTCGCCGCCAACAACGCCCAGTTCTCCTCGGGCGGCTCGTTCAGCGAGGTCGTCGACTTCGCCGCCAAGAACGAGGCCGAGTTCGTCGTGCTCGCCGTCGAGGGCAAGACCGGCATCGACGCCCTGATCGTGAAAGACGGCGGCCCGACCGACCTCGAGGGCCTCCGCGGCGCGACGATCGGCGTGAAGGGCAAGATCACCCCGAGCGTCGCGGCGATGCTCAAGCAGGCCGGCCTCACCGAAGGCACCGACTACACCACCGTGCTGCTCGACGGCTTCGACCCCAAGGTGCACATCGAGGTGCCGAACATCGTCGGCTTCCCCGGCTACAAGAGCAACGAGCCCAAGCAGCTCGAGGCCGCCGGCACCCCGTTCACCCTGTTCGACCCGGCCGAAAGCGGCATCCCGGGCAGCTTCGGCGTGCTGTACACGAACGCCACCTTCCTGAACGAGCACCCGACCGCCGCCCAGGACTTCGTCCGTGCGGCGATGCGCGGCCTCGCCGACGCAGTCGCCGACCCGGCCGCCGCCGCGGAGATCGCGCTGGGGTTCATCAACGCCAACGGCAATGCGATGTTCCTCTCGCCCGAGGGTGAGACCGCACGGTGGGCCGTCGAGGCGACGCTGGTGGTCGACACCAACACGGCGACCGCACTCGGTGTGCCCGAACTCGACCTGCTCACCGACGAGGTCACCACCTACGCCGAGATCGGCCTGTTCGACCGCACGGCACCCGACATCACGCCCTATGTCGACACGGCGTTGATCAGCGGCGTGTACGCGGACGACCGCACGGTCATCTGGCCGGCGGCATGAGCGCGGCGGCCGCCCTGCCGCACGCCCAGCTGATCGATCTCCCGCTGCCGGAGATCATGGCGGCGGCCCGCGCCGTGCGCGATGCGGTGCACGGCACCCGCGTGACGTACTCGCCGAAGGTGTTCATCCCGCTCACGATGCTGTGCAACGACACGTGCGGCTACTGCACGTTCGCCCAGCCCCCGGCTCGACTCGAGCAGCCCTACCTGTCGCCCGACGACGTGCTCCGCATCGCTCGACAAGGTGCCCGCCAGGGCTGCCACGAGGCGCTGTTCACACTCGGCGAACGACCCGAGGACCGCTACGAGGTGGCCCGAGCGTTCCTTCGCGAGCACGGCTACGACTCGACCGTGCACTACGTGGCGGCGATGGCCAAGCTCGTGCTCGACGAGACCGGACTCCTCCCCCACGCCAATTGCGGGGCGCTGTCGCTCGACGAACTCGCTCGGCTCCGACCCGTCTCGCCCAGCCAGGGGATGATGATCGAGAGCATGCGCGACGATCTCGAGTGCCACCAGTCGGCACCCGACAAGGTGCCCGCGCGCCGACTCGCGACCCTCGAGGCAGCCGGCGAACTGCAGATCCCGTTCACCACCGGCATCCTCGTCGGCATCGGCGACGACCGCATCGACCGGATCGCGGCGATGGAGGCGATCGCTGCCTCGCACGCCCGCCACGGTCATGTGCAAGAAGTCATCGTCCAGAACTTCCTGCCCAAGCTGCGCACCGGCATGCAGAAGGCCAAGGCATGCCCGCCCGACGAGTACCTGTGGACGCTGGCGATGGCCCGTCTGCTGTTGCCGTCCGACATCCACCTCCAGGCGCCGCCCAACCTGAGCGACGACTTCGGGGTGCTGCTCGACGCCGGCATCGACGACTGGGGCGGGGTCTCCCCCGTCACCGCCGACCACGTCAACCCCGAGCGTCCGTGGCCCGACCTCGACGTGCTGCGCGAGGTGACCGAGCAGCGCGGCTTCGCACTCGCGCCTCGCCTCACCATCTACCCGGAGTACGCACGCCGGCCGGAGCGCTGGCTCGACCCCGCCCTGCACTTCCCGGTGATGGATCGCAGCGATGCCGAGGGACTCGGCCGCGACGATCCGGGAGCGATCTGGCCCGAGAAGGTCACCGCCGCCGACGTCGTGCAGGACGGCGCCGAAGTGGTGCTCGTCGGACACCGCAGCACCCAGTGGTACAGCGGCGCGAACAGCGAGCCGATGACGCTCGTGCCCGGTCGCGCCGCCACGAAGCCCGGCTCGCGGATCGACGAGATCCTCCACGGGGTCCGCCTCGGCCAGGAGGTCGGCTTCGACGAGATCGTCGCCCTGTTCCGGGCTCGCGGCCCCGAGGTGGTCGCGATCGCCGAACTCGCCGACGAGCTCCGCCAGGAGGCCGTCGGAGACCCGATCACGTGGGTCCACAACCGCAACATCAACTACACGAACGTGTGCACGTTCAAGTGCAAGTTCTGCGGTTTCGCCAAGGGAAAGCTCACGCTCAACCTGCGAGGCACGCCGTACCTGCTCACCCTCGACGACATCGCCGAACGCGCACGCGAGGCCGCGGCGCTCGGCGCCACCGAGGTCACCTTGCAGGGCGGCATCCACCCCGACTTCGACGGCGACTACTACATCGACGTCACCCGGGCGGTGAAGGACGCCGTGCCCGACATGCACGTGCACGGCTTCACCGCGCTCGAGGTCACCGAAGGCGCTCGCCGTCTGGGCGAGGACCTGCGCACGTACCTGCTGCGCCTGAAGGACGCCGGCCTGGCATCGCTGCCCGGCACCGCGGCCGAGATCCTCGACGACGAGGTACGGGCGATCCTGTGCCCCGACAAGGTGAACACCGAGGAGTGGCTCGAGTGCCATCGCCAGGCGCACGGCATCGGCCTCAAGTCGAACGTCACGATCATGTTCGGCTCGGTCGAGCACCCCGAGAACTGGGCCCGCCACCTGCTCGTCACCCGCGACCTGCAGCAGGAGACGGGCGGTTTCACCGAGTTCGTCGGCCTGCCGTTCGTCCACATGGCGTCGCCGATCTACCTGATGAAGAAGTCACGGCGCGGCCCCACGTTCCGCGAGACGTTGCTCATGCACGCGATCGCCCGCATCGCCTACCACGGCTGGATTCCGAACATCCAGGTGTCGTGGGTGAAGATCGGCCTCACCGGCGCGGTGCAGCTGCTGAAGAGCGGCTGCAACGACATGGGCGGCACGCTGATGAACGAGAACATCTCACGGGCAGCGGGCGCCGCCCACGGTCAGGAGATGACGCCGCAGCGGTTCACCCAGCTCGCCGAGCAGCTCGGCCGTCGGGCCGAACAGCGCACCACCTCGTACGGACGAGTCGACCCGGCTCTCGCCTGAGGGCCGGGGCCTCGTCCTCGTCCTCGGCTTTCGCGGCCGCCGGCCGCCGGCCGCCGCTCAGATGCCGAGGACGCTGCGGGCGTGGTCGATGTCCTGCTTCAGCTGCGAGATCAGGGCGTCGATGCCGTCGAACTTGCGCTCGCTGCGCAGGAAGTTGGTGAACTCGACGCGGGCGGCCTCGCCGTAGAGGTCGCCACTGAAGTCGAGCAGGTGTGCCTCGAGCAACGACGAGTCGGCGTGTTCGTAGAACGTGGGCCGGCGACCGAGGTTGATCGCGCACGCCTGGCGTGAGCCGTCGGGGCGCAGGTACCAGCCGGCGTAGACACCGTCGGCCGGCAGGCAGATGACATTGGGGACCTCGACGTTCGCGGTCGGGAACCCGAGCAGACGGCCGCGCTGGTCGCCCTGGACGACCTTGCCCCGCGCCTGGAACGGACGGCTGAGCATGGACGCGGCGAGCTCGACCTGGCCGCCCGCCATGGCCCGCCGGATCGCGGTGGAGCTGAGCGGCTCGTCGACACCGTCACCGCGCTCGATGAGCTGCAGCGGCTCGACGTCGAAGTCGTGACGTGCCCCGAGTTCACGCAGCAGTGCGACGTTGCCCGACCGTGCCCGGCCGAAGTGGAAGTCCTCTCCCACCACGATGCGCTGCGCACCCAGACAGCCGACGAGCACCCGCTCGACGAACGCCTCGGGCGTCTCACCGGACTGCGCCTGGTCGAAGCGCACCAGCACCGTGGCATCGACGCCCGTGGCCTCGAGCAACTCGAGCTTCTGATCGAGATCGGTGAGCAGCTTCGGAGCCGATTCGGGCCGCACCACCGATGCGGGATGGCGATCGAAGGTGACGACGACGGATTGGGCCCCGAGCTCGGCCGCCTGACTGCGGACGGCGGCGATGATCGCCTGATGGCCCCGGTGGACGCCGTCGTATGCGCCGATGGTGAGCACACTGCGCTGCGCGTCGCCCTCGGCCCATGGCGAGCGGGACAGATCGGTGATCACCTGCACGACCAGCGACGATATCGGCCCGTGCACGAGTGCACGTAGTCCGTGGGTGTCACTGTGACCTTCGGCCCGTTCCTTGTCTGTCGCTGCTCGGCTCGCCCGGCCCGGCCCGTCCCCAGCCGTCAGCCGGCGTCGGGCGAGGCGGGGATCACCACGTCGGGCTTCGCCGTGCGGGCATCGACCCGCTCGTACATCGCGATCAGGTCGCCGTCGGGATCGAGGACGGCCCACGGCCCGTCGCCGGCCCATCGGTCGTCGGTGGGCAGCTGACGACCGTTGCGCACGAGCGCTGCGGTGTCGGCGTCGACACGCACCGACGCGTAGTCGCGCAGCGCCTCGGCCATGGTGAGCAGCACCGCCTGATCTGGCGCCACGGCCTGCGCTTCGTCGAAGCTGCCGCACGCGGTCCGCCGCAGCCGACGAAGATGCGCACCGCCGCCCAGCAGGGTGCCGAGGTCGGCGGCGAGCGTGCGCACATACGTGCCCGACGAACAGGTGACCTCGATGCGGTACACGAGCGGGTCGTCGGTGCCCTCGACCTCGAAACGGTGGATGGTGACCGGGCGTGGCTGGCGCTCGACCTCGATGCCCTCACGAGCCAGCTCGTGCAGCCGCTTGCCGTCGACCTTCAGCGCGCTCACCATCGGCGGCACCTGCATGATCGGACCGGTGAGGTGCGCCGTCACTACGTCGCGCACCTGCTGCAGCGTGATGCCGGGCATGTCGTGCCGGGCGGTGATCTCACCGGAGTCGTCGAGGGTGGACGTCTCGACGCCGAGCACGACCTCGGCCGTGTAGGTCTTGCCGAGCGCGGTGAGGAACCGGAGCAGACGTGTGGCGTTGCCGACCCCCACCAACAGCACACCGGTGGCATCGGGATCGAGCGTGCCGGCATGGCCGACACGCCGCTCGTGGAAATGGCGGCGCAACATGCCGACCACGTCGTGGCTCGTGACCCCGGCCGGCTTGTCGACCACGGCCAGGCCGTGGACGAGTGCGGGCTTGCGCCGCGCCATCAGTCGTCGAGCTCGTCGGCGGGTTCGTCGTCCTCGAGTTCGCTGACGCGTGCGCGCGGCGTCACGTACGGGTCGTCGTCGGACACCGGGCGGTCCGGCAGGATGTCCTTCGACTGGAGCATCCGCTCGATGTGCTCGGCCGAGCGGATGACCTCATCGGGACGGAACGACAGGATCGGGGTCTTCTTCGACCGCACCTGGCGGGCGATCGAGCCCTGGATGCGCACGCGGTGCTTGTTGAGCGCCTCGAGGATGTCGGCGTCGCCCTCTTCGCCGGCGAGCGAGTCGAAGAACACGATCGCGCGGTTCATCTCGGCGTCGACGTCGATCGCCGTGATCGTGACGAGGTCGAGCCGTTCGTCGTCGATGCGGGTGAGCTCTTCGGCGATCACCTCGCGCAGCGACTCGTTCAGCCGAGCGGTGCGCGGATACCGGTGCGTCGACGGCGCAGGGGAACGACGGGGGCGACTCATGGGAGCACCCTATCTGGGCAGGCTCAATCGAAGATCGGCTTCGATCGCAGGCTGCGCTTCAGTTCGGCCATGCCGCTCGTCGTCGCGATCACCTCGACCGCGTCCCACAACCGCAGGGCCTCGTCGCCGCGGGGGATCTGCGCGATGACCGGACCGAAGAAGCTGTTCTCGTCGGCCTGGCCCGGCCGGAAGGTGAGGATTGGCGTCCCGACGTCCTTGCCGGTGCGCTCCAACGCGAGCGCCGTGTCGGCGCGGATGTGGGCGTCGTGGGACTCGTCGAGATGATGTTCGGCGAACGCCCGGTCGAGGCCGGCCCGCTCGAGCATGTCGGCGATGAAGGCTGCGGTCTCACCGCGGACCGCCTCGCGGCGCTGCTCGTTGTGGATGCCGGTACCCAGCGCGGTGTAGAGCCGCGCGACCGCCTCGTTGCCCTCCGCCATCCGCACGGCGTCGGCCACGCGGAGGCACTCCAGCCCGGCCACGTGACCACGCCGGTACTCCGGGGTGTACCAGTCGGCCACGAGCTGCTCGTTGAGCACCGCGAGCGAGATGAACCGCCAGTCGACGGAGTAGTCGCGCAGCCCCTGCACCTCCACCAGCGGGACGTGATCCACGCCCACGGACACACGGGATCCCAGAAGAAGTCGACATCGGCCATGCGTCCCACGCTGGCCACCGCTCGCGACCCGCGATCAGCGACGGAGCAGGCGGTCGATCCGGCGCGATGCCCAGGCGAGCATCACCACCGAGATCACCAGCAGCACGAGCGCGTGGACGACGAGCGACGCCGTCCACACCCCCGCGTTGCACGCCCGCACCAACGCCACCCCGTGGTACAGCGGTGAGAGCTGCACCACCCAGGCCCAGTCGCCGTACGACGAGATCGGGAAGAACGTGGCCGAGAACAGGAACAGCGGCATCATCAGCGTGTTCACGATCTCCATGTCCGACCAGCCGCGCATGTACGTGGTGCCGAGGAAACCGATGCTCGCGAACGTGAGGCCGATGAGTGCACACACCGGCAACGCCATCAGGCACCACCACGACTCGGTGAGCCCCATCGCCGCCATCACCGCCAGGAAGCCGATCGCGTAGATCTGCCCGCGGATGAGTGCCCACGAGATCTCGCCGAGTGCGACGTCGGCCGGCCCCATCGGTGTCGCGAGCGCAGCGTCGTAGATGCGCGCGTACTTCAGCCGGTGCAGCACGTTGCCGGTGGAGTCGAAGATCGCGCCGTTCATCGCCGACGACGCCATGAGCGCCGGCGCGACGAACGCGTCGTAGGGCACGGCGCGGCCGGCGACCGAGACGTCACCGACGAGATCGCCGACGCCCGCCCGCATCGACAGCAGGTAGAACAGCGGCTCGAAGAAGCCGCTGACGACGATCAGCCACTGCCGCCGGTACGCCATCACGTGGCGCTCGATCATGCGGTGCGGGCGGCGCACGCCCAGCGCCGACAGGTACGACACCGGGATGATCCGCAGGACGATGCTCGTGTCGCTCATCGGTCGCTCATCGGTGCGTCACGGGTAGAGCCGCCCTGCGAGACGGCGGATGGAGACGACCGTGCCGACGGCCGCCCACAGCAGCACGTAGGCCAGGTGGCCGGCGACGCCGGCCCAGTCGGTGTCGCCCGTGGTGAACCCACGGGCGACGACGACGCCGTGCCACAGCGGGAACGCACGGGCGAACCACTGCACCGCCTCGGGCAGTTGCGACAGCGGATAGAACGCGCCGCCGAACAGGAACAGCGGGATGATCACGAACCGTTGGATCGCGGGGAAACCGCCGTCCATCTCGGCCCCGACGGAGTACGCCATGATCGGCATCGCGAACGCGATGCCGACCGCCATCGCCACGATCACCGCCGGCACGAGTCCCCAGCTGCGCGTGTCGTCGACGAACGCGAGCGCTGTCGCCACGGCGGCGCCGGTGATGCCCGCGCGCATGGCCATCCAGATCATGTGGCCGAGCACGATGTCGGTCGCATCGAGCGGAGTGGCCGCGATGCCGTGGTAGTCGCGGCGCCACTTGAGCCCGCCCATCACCGGCCACATGCTCTCGGCTGCGCACACCGCCATCGCCGTCGTCGCCATGAGACCCGGCGCGACGAACGCCACGTAGGACACGCCGCCGAGGGTGGCCGTCGACCCGGCGTTGCGATCGACGAGGGCGCCGACGCCGACACCGAGGCCCAACAGGTAGAGCATCGGCTGCACGAACGACGACAGCAGGTTGAGGCGCCACAGGCGGCGGAACACCACGAGGTGTCCGCTCACGACGCGCAAGGGCCCGGGGGTGGCGATCTGCATCAGTGCTGGCCCATCACGAAACGGCTCATCAGTCCGCCAGACTCCGGCCGGTGAGCAGCAGGAACACGTCCTCGAGGCTCGACCGGCGCACGAGTGCGCTCTCCGGTCGCAAGCCACGGTGGTGCGCCTCCGCCAGCGCTGCCTCGCCGTCATCGGCGTACACGAGCACCCGGTCGGGCAGCACCTCGAACCGGTCGCCGATGCCCGCGACCTGCGGTCCGAACTGGTCGTTCGTGCCGGCACCGAACCGCAGCTCGAGCACCTCGCGGGTCGAGTAGCGGTCGATCAGCTCGCGGGGCGACCCCTCGGCGACGATCAGGCCCTGGTCCATGACGACGAGCCGATCGCACAACTGCTCGGCCTCGTCCATGTAGTGGGTCGTGAGCACCTGCGTGACGCCCTGCTGCTTCAAGCGGTACAGCCGCTCCCACAGCACGTGACGGGCCTGCGGATCGAGCCCGGTGGTGGGCTCGTCGAGCAACAGCAGCTCGGGTTCGTTGATGAGCGATCGGGCGATCGACAGGCGACGCTTCATCCCGCCGCTCAGGTGCTCGACCACACTGTCGGCACGATCGGTGAGCTGCGCGAACTCGAGCAGCTCGGTCGCCCGACGACGGCACTCGGCGCGGCTCAGATCGAAGTACCGGCCGTAGATCCACAGGTTCTCCTGCACGCTCAGCTCGGTGTCGAGCGTGTCGAGCTGGGGCACCACGCCGATGCGGGCACGGATCTTCGCTCCGTCGACGGCCGGGTCCATGCCGAACAACCGCAGCGTGCCCTCGCTGGCCGGCGACACGCAGGCGATCATGCGCATGGTGCTGCTCTTGCCTGCACCGTTCGGGCCGAGGAAGCCGAACACCTCGCCGGGTTGGACCTCGACGTCGATGCCCTTCACGGCCTCGAACTCGTCGAAACGCTTCTTCAGTCCTCGGGCGACGATCAACGGTTCGGGCATGCCTGGTCGACGGTACCAGCCGGGTGTGCCTCCCTCGCAGTGCGTTCCGGGTCGACCGCACAGGACAGCCGGACACCATCGAACCAGGCCGGGAAAACGACGACGGCGACGGGTGAGACGCCCCGGAGGACGCGCACCCGGCGCCGTCGTCAGGCACCGGACGAGATCAGACCCGAGCGATCTCGCGCTCTTCGAAGGTCTCGATGAGGTCGCCGCCCTTGAGGTCCTGGAAGTCGGTGAGGCCGATACCGCACTCGAAGCCCTCGCGGACCTCGCGCACGTCGTCCTTGAACCGGCGCAGGGAGCTGATCGCACCCTTCCAGATGATGACGCCCTCGCGGATGAAGCGCACCTTGGAGCCACGCGTGATGACACCCGAGCGCACCTGGCAACCGGCGATGGAACCGATCTTGGGCACCTTGAAGACCTCGCGGACCTCGGCTTCGCCCGTGACCACTTCCTCGAACTCGGGGGCGAGCAGGCCGACCATGGCCCGCTCGATGTCCTCGAGCAGTTTGTAGATGATCTCGTAGGTACGGATCTCGACGTGCTCGGCATCGGCGAGGTCGCGGGCCTTGCGGTCCGGTCGCACGTTGAAACCGATGATCGTGGCGTTGGTGGCCGCCGCGAGCTGGATGTCGTTCTCCGTGACGCCACCGACGGCGCGGTGCACGAAGGCGAGCTTCACCGTGTCGCGCTCGAGTCGACGCAGACTCTCGGTGACGGCTTCGAGCGAACCCTGCACGTCGGCCTTGAGCACCAGGTTCAAGGTGGCGACCTCGCCGGCCTGGATCTGGCTGAAGATGTCCTCGAGCTTCACGCCGCGCTGGACGCGGGCGTCGCCGCGCTGGGCGGTGAGTCGCTGGCGCTGCTCGCGGGCCTCGCCCACGGTGCGCGCCGTCTTCTCGTCGGGAGCCACACGGAACTCGTCACCGGCATTCGGCACCGAGCTGAGACCGAGCACCTGCACGGGCGTGCTGGGACCGGCCTCCTTGACCTGCTTGCCGGTGGAGTCGATCATCGCTCGCACACGACCCCACGACGGGCCGGCCACGATCGGATCGCCGACCTTGAGCGTGCCCTTGTCGATGAGGATGGTGGCGACCGGGCCACGGCCGGTGTCGAGGTTGGCCTCGAGCACCACGCCCTTGGCACGGCCCTGCGGGTTGGCGGTGAGCTCCTCGAGCTCGGCCACCACGAGCAGCTGCTCGAGCAGGTCGTCGACGCCGAGGTTCTGCTGCGCCGACATCTCGACCATGATCGTGTCGCCACCCCAGCTCTCCGCCACGAGCTCCTGCTCGGACAGCTGCGACAGGGTGCGCTGGACGTCGGCGTTCTCCTTGTCGATCTTGTTGATCGCCACGATGATCGGCACGTCGGCCGCCTTCGCGTGGTTGATCGCCTCGATCGTCTGGGGCATCACACCGTCGTCAGCCGCCACCATGAGCACCACGATGTCGGTGACCTGGGCACCGCGAGCACGCATCTTCGTGAAGGCCGCGTGACCCGGGGTGTCGAGGAAGGTGATGCGACCCGTGGGGATCTCCACCTGGTACGCACCGATGTGCTGGGTGATGCCACCGGCTTCGCCGGCGACCACGTTCGCGTTGCGGATCTTGTCGAGCAGGGTGGTCTTGCCATGGTCGACGTGACCCATGATCGTCACCACCGGTGCACGGTTCTCCTGCAGCGTCTCGTCGTCGTCGTCGGAGTCGTCGAACATCGCCTGGAGCTCGAGCTCCTCCTGCTGGCCGGCTTCCACCAGCAACAGGTCGGCGCCGATCTCCAGCGCGAACAGCTCCATCTGCTCGTCGGTGAGCGTCATGGTCGCGGTGACCATCTCGCCGTTCGACATGAGGAAACGGATGACGTCCGCGGCCGAACGGTTCAGCTTCGGAGCGAACTCCTGGGCCGACACACCGCGCTCGACGACGATCGTGCCCTCGGGCACGGGCGCGTTCGAGGCGATGTACGTGCCGCCCATCTGCGGCTGCAGTGCGTCGAAGTCACGACGCCGACGAGCACGGCTCTTCTTGCGCGGGGCACGACGACCACCGCCGGGGCGAGGGCCGCCACCGCCACCGGGACGGGGACCGCCGGGACCGCCACCGGGGCCACCAGGACCGCCGGGACGAGCACCGAACCCACCGGGGCCGCCGGGGCGGGCACCGGGACCGCCGGGACCACCCGGACGAGGACCACCGAAGCCACCGGGGCGCGGGCCGCCGGGACCACCCGGACGAGGACCGCCCGGGGCACCGGGGCGCTGGCCGTAGCCACCGGCGCGCTGCGGCGCGGACGGACGAGCGCTGCCGGGAGGCGGCGGGATGGGACGACCCGAGGCCGACACCGGGCGGCTGACACCCGGCGGCGGCGGGATGGGACGGCCCGAGGCCGAGACCGGACGCGGGGCGCCGGGGGCCGGGGCTGCACCAGGGCCGGGACGGCCGGGAGCGGCCGGAGGACGCGGGGCACCACCTTGGGGCGGCGGGCCGGCCGGGCGCTGCGGTGCCTGCGGTGCGGCAGACGCAGCGGGGCGCTGCGGCGGCATGCCCTGGGGCAGCGGGCGGGCCGCGACCGACGACGGACGCTGCTCGCTCGTGATCGGCCGGGAGCTGACGACCCGGCGCGGCTCGTCGGCGGGCGGCGCCGCGGGTGCGGCGGGCTCGGCGGCAGCGGCGGGCGCCACCGGAGCGGCAGGCGCTGCGGGTGCGGCCTCGGCGGCGGGTGCCGGCGCAGGTGCCGGTGCGGGCGTCGGCGCCTCGGCGGCGGGTGCCACCGGTGCGGGCTCGACGGCAGGTGCCGGAGCAGGTGCCGGCTCGGGGGCCGGTGCGGGAGCGGGAGCGACGACCTCGGCGACAGGTGCCGGGGCGGCCGGAGCTGCCTCGGAGTCGGCGGGGGCATCGGACGAGTCGACGCGCTTGGCACCGCTCGCCTTCTTGGCCGGCGCATCGCCCTCGGGCTTGGCCGCGGCCTTCTTCGCCGCGGTCTTCTTGGCCGGCTTGGCCTCTTCGGGCTGTTCGGGACGCGTCAGCCCATCACGCTCAGCGCGACGACGCAACCGGTCGGCCTGGGCCTCGATGATCGACGAGGACTGGCTCTTGGCCTCGACCCCCATCACCTTGCACAGATCCAGTACTTCCGTGTTGGTCATCCCGAGCTCTTTTGCGAGCTCGTGTACGCGCATGTTCTTCGCCAAACTGATTCAGCCTTTCGTCGGCGTCGGGCCATCGGAAGCGCTTCCGGCGGCCTTCCATTCTCTCATGTGTGATGGGGTGGATTCGAATGCGATCCGCAGCTCCGACAGCGCGCCGGGCCCGACGGGCCGTCGCCATGCTCGTTCGAAGCCACGACGCTTCACCGCGGCGGTGAAGCATCCTGGTGTGTCCTTGGTGCACAGCCATGCGCCGCGTCCCGGTGCCGTCCGGCTGATGATCGCGGTGCCGTCGTGACCGACGGCGCAGCGGATCATCTCCGACTGGGGCAACGAGGCACGACAACCGACGCAGGTTCGCATCGGCTGGCGGGCGAGGTCAGGAGGTCGCTTCGTCGCCACCCTCCTGTTCGGTGTCGGCCGGCGCCTCGGCGGCGACGACCTCTGCTGCCTCTGCTGCGGCGGCCTCGGGTGCGTCTGGTGCGGCGGCGTCGGCCTCCGGTGCTGCTGCCACTGCTGCGTCGGCGGTCGGCACGCCCTCGTTCCACTCCGCGGCGCTGACGATCGAGCCGTCGGCGGCGCGGAACTCCATGACGCCTTCGGCGTTCTCGACCCACTCGCCCTCGGCGTAGTCCTCGTGGTCGTCGGGACCCTCGAGGTGCTGGGTCTCACCGCGGATGTCGATGCGGACACCGGTGAGGCGGGCGGCGAGGCGGGCGTTCTGGCCCTCCTTGCCGATCGCCAGGCTCAGCTGGTGGTCGGGCACGATCACGTCGGCCTGGGTGCCGTCGTCGCTGATGATGACTTCCTTCACCTTCGCCGGCGAGAGCGCCTTGGCGACGAAGTCGGCCAGGTCCTCGCTGAAGGGCACGATGTCGATCTTCTCGCCGCGGAGCTCGTTGACGACCATGCGGACGCGACCACCGCGGGCACCGACGCAGGCGCCGACGGGGTCGACGTTGTGGTCGTTGCTCCACACGGCGATCTTCGTGCGGTGCCCTGGCTCGCGGGCGCAGGCCTTGATCTCGACGATGCCGTCGGCGATCTCGGGCACCTCGAGCTCGAACAGGCGCTTGATGAGGCCCGGGTGGGTGCGGCTGACGACGATCTGCGGGCCCTTCGCGGTCTTGCGGACCTCGACGATGTAGGCCTTGACGCGGGCACCCGGCTCGGGGCGCTCGAACGGCACCTGCTCGGCCTGCGGGAGCAGACTCTCGACACGACCCAGGTCGAGCAGCGTGTAGCGCGCGTCGGTCTGCTGGATGATGCCGGTGACGATGTCGCCCTCGCGGTTCGCGTACTCCTCGAACTTGCGGTCGCGCTCGGCTTCGCGGATCTTCTGACCCATCACCTGGCGGAAGGTCTGGGCGGCGATGCGGCCCATCTCCTCCTTGCGCGGGGTGTCGTCGCGCTCGTTGACCCACAGGCCGTCCTCGTCGACGTCGTAGGCCATGAACTTGAACTCGAGCGTGTCGGGGTTGACCTCGACGACGACTTCCTCGGCCGCGCCGGGACGCCGCTTGTAGGCGAGCGCCAGCGCATCGGCGAGGACCTGTAGCAGCGCGTCGACCGAGATGTTCTTCTCGTTCGCGAGCATGCGAACGGCTTCGGACATGTCGAGACTGCTCATGACGCCTCCTGCGTTTCTTTCAACTTCGAATCTCTCGAGGTGGGTGTCGACTGGGGTGCCGCCTCTGCCGGGTCCATCTCGTCGGAGGGACCGACCGGCTTCTCGCCGGCGCTCGGCTTCTTGGCAGCGGGCTTGCCGGCCTTCTTGGCGGGTGCCTTGCCGGGCTTGGGTGCCGGCCCCCAGATGAACACGGTCTTGGCGCGGTCGATCTGGGAGTAGGCGATGGTTCGCTCCGTGAGCTCCGCGTCGTCGAGTCGGACGACGGCGTCGGTCTCGGTGGCGGCGATGAGGGTGCCCTGCACGCGCCGGTCGCCGGAGGCGACGTCGCGGAGGCGGATGTTGACGATCTTGCCGATCTCGCGCTGGAAGTGCGTCGGGAGGCGGAGGGTGCGCTCGAGACCCGGGCTCGTGACCTCGAGGGTGTAGTGCCCGGGCATCGGGTCGTCGTGGTCGAAATCACGGCCGATCATGCGGGTGAGCAGGGCGATCTCGTCGAGGGTGACGCCGCCGGGCGAGCCGGGGGGCGTGTCGATCGTGATGCGCAGCACGCCACCGCGGTACTCGATGTCGTACAGGTCGAGCTTCATGTCGGCGACGAGGGGGGCGACCATCTTCGTCACGCGCTGGACCACTGCGTCGCTCATGTTCACCCTCCCTTCCTCGTCCGGTGCCTGGGCCCGGGCGGTCGTGCTTCAGTTCGCTACGTCCCTGGGGCCCTTCAAACAAGAAGGCGTGGACCTGAGGGCCCACGCCTTCGGTTCGAGGAACTCAAGGACTCGCCGAGTATAGCTGGGGACTCCCGCGAACGGGGCCGGTAACCTGCCCGACCGTGCTCCGCTTGTCGACCCTGTTCCTCCGTACCCTCCGCGAGGACCCCTCCGATGCCGAGGTTGCCAGCCACCGACTGCTCGTGCGCGCCAGCTACATCCGCCGCGCCGCGCCCGGTGGGTTCACCTGGTTGCCGCTCGGCTGGATCGTGTACCGCAACGTCGAGAACATCGTCCGCGAGGAGATGGACCGCGAGGGCTTCCAGGAGGTCCACTTCCCGGCCCTCATCCCCCGCGAGCCCTACGAACTGAGCGGCCGTTGGACCGAGTACGGCGACAACGTCTTCCGTGTGAAGGACCGCAAGGGTGCCGAGTTCATGCTCGCCCCCACCCACGAGGAGCTGTTCACCCTGCTGGTGAAGGACCTGTACTCCAGCTACAAGGACCTGCCGCTGGTGATCTACCAGATCCAGAACAAGTTCCGTGACGAGGCCCGGCCCCGCGCCGGCCTGCTGCGCGGCCGCGAGTTCTCGATGAAGGACTCGTACAGCTTCGACATCGACGACGAGGGCCTGCAGGTCAGCTACGACAAGCACCGCGTGGCCTACCAGCGCACGTTCGAGCGCCTGGGCATGCCGTACGTGATCGTGTCGGCGATGAGCGGCGCGATGGGTGGCTCGGCAAGTGAGGAGTTCCTCGCCCCGCTCGCCGTCGGCGAGGACACGTACGTGCGATGCAGCGCGTGCGACTACGCGGCGAACACCGAGGCGGTGCAGGTGCGGCCGCCCGACGCGATCCCGTTCGAGGGCCTGCCCGCCGCACACGTGCACGACACCCCGGACACGCCCACCATCCAGACGCTCGTCGACCTGTTCAACGAGCGCGACGACCTGAAGCGCCCCGACCGGCCCTGGACCGCGGCCGACACCCTCAAGAACCTCGTCGTGAAGCTGAAGTACCCCGACGGCTCGATCGTGCCGCTCGCGATCGGCGTACCCGGCGACCGCGAGGTCGACATGAAGCGGCTCGAGGCCCAGGTGGCACCGGCCGAGATCGAGCCGTTCTCCGAGGCCGACTTCGCCGCCAACCCCGCCCTCGTCAAGGGCTACATCGGCCCGGGCGCACTCGGCGAGGAGAACGCGTCGGGCATCCGCTACCTGGTCGACCCGCGCATCGTGTCGGGCACCGGTTGGATCACCGGTGCCGACCAGCCCGGCAAGCACGTCGCCGACCTGGTGGCCGGCCGCGACTTCACCGCCGACGGCGTGATCGAAGCGGCCGAGGTGCACGGCGGCGATCCGTGCCCCAACTGCGGCTCGCCGCTCGAGATCGCCCGCGGCATCGAGATCGGCCACATCTTCCAGCTCGGCCGCAAGTACGCCGAGGCGCTCGGCCTCACCGTGCTCGACCAGCACGGCAAGACCCGCACCGTCACGATGGGCAGCTACGGCATCGGCGTGTCGCGCGCCGTCGCCGCGATCGCGGAGATGAACTGCGACGACAAGGGCATCATCTGGCCGCGCGAGGTGTCGCCGGCCGACGTCCACATCGTCGCCACCGGAAAGGCCACCGATCCGCAGCTGCCCGCAGCCGAGGCGCTCGCCGCCGAGTGCGAGGCCGCCGGTCTGCGCGTCATGCTCGACGACCGCATCGGCGTGTCGCCCGGCGTGAAGTTCAACGACGCCGAACTCATCGGCGTGCCGACGATCGTCGTCGTCGGCCGCGGTCTGGCCGACGGCCTGGTCGAGTTGAAGGACCGGCGTTCCGGCGAGCGCAGCGACGTGCCGCTCGCCGACATCGTCGCGGTCCTCACGACCCAGATCTGACCCACTGCGTTTGGTCGCTGCCGCGTCACATCGACGCGTTCGCGCACAAACGCTCGTCCCCCACTGCGGTGTTTGGTCGTTGCCGCGTCACATCGACGCGTTCGCGCACAAACGCAAACCGGTGTCAGGGGCCCCGTACCCGGGTGGGGCGGCCGATGCGGACGTCCACCCCGGGCGACCACAGCACCACCGGCTCACCCGTCGGCGCGGGCAGGCCGGCGGCGGCCAGCAGTGTCTCGTCGCACGACACCAGTTCTGCCCGGTGCACGGGCCACGGTTCGTGATCGACCTGGGCCCACATCAGTCGGCGACCGAAGGTCGTGCCGAGCGCCCAGCGGGCAGTGAGGAACACCTGCAGCTCGTCGACCTCGGCGGGCCGCACCTGCTGTCCGACCCGGATGACCGTGCGGCTCTCGACCTCACCGGCACCGGGCCGCGGCCACCGCCGTCGCGAGGTGTAGGTGATGAGGTCGCGGTCGCGTTCGATCGACATCTGCGCCCAGCAGTACGGCAGCCGGTAGCTCACCCGGGCCACGAGCGCCGGCAGCAGCCGGGTGATGTCGAGGCTGCAGAACCACACCCCCGGTCGACCCTCGGGGTCGAGCAGGTAGGTGCGCACGTTGGTCTCGGGAAACGTCGACAACGGGCCGAGGGCCGGGGTGTGCGGCACCCGGATCCGACGCATGTGGAACGGGATGAGCCCCACCCACGCAGCTCCGTCGAAGGTGTCGACCGTGAAACCGTCAGGCAGCAATGCCTGGACGACCGTCGGGTCGTAGCGCCAGTGCACGGACGCGAGGTCGTGCCAGCCCTGGATCATGACGGCCCGTCGGACGGGCGCCGGGCTGACCGCCCCCGGCGGATGCTCGCTCAGACGGTCGCCGGTGGGCCTCACTCGCGTCGCTCGTTCAGGTGAACCGCACCAGACCCTGGTCGATCACGACGCGGTCGCCGACCGATGTGGTGAACACCGCCTCGCCTGCGGCCGTGCGCCACGCCTTCACCGTGAGCGCCTCACCCGGCAGCACCGGGGAGGAGAACCGTCCCTCGATGTGGTGGAAGCGGGTGACGTCGCCGTCGACGAGCGCGCCGAGGAGCGCCCGACCCGTGAAGCCGTAGGTGCACAAGCCGTGGAGGATCGGCCGGTCGAACCCGCCGAGCGCGGCGAACGACGGGTCGGTGTGGAGCGGGTTGCGATCGCCCGAGAGCCGGTAGACGAATGCCTGGTCGGGCGAGGTCTGCAGGGTGACCTCGTGGTCGGGAGCGGTGTCGGTGGGCGGTTCGTTCTGCGGACCCGACGGCCCACGATCGCCGCCCCAACCGCCCTCGCCACGAATGAACGCCGACGACCGGGTGGTCCACAGCAGCTCGCCGCTGTCGAGGCGCACTTCGTTCTCGGTGACGACGACCGCCGCCTTGCCCTTGTCGTACATCGCGACGACCTTGTCCTGCACGGTCGCGGTGGCCTCCACGGGGATCGGACGGGCAAGGGTGATGGCCTGCGAACCGTGGACGAGCAACGCCCAGTTGAACGTGCCGATCTGTGCCATCGCGCTCTTGCCGGGCGACGCCGTGCCGGAACCGGCGACCACGGCGAACGTGGGGAACACGACCTGCGGGGTGTCCTTGGTGTTCTCGGTGGTGAAGGCCAGGTCGGCCTGGCCGGCACCGATGCCGACCGCGTACAGCAGTGCGTCCTTCGAGTTCCACGAGATCGTGCGGGCATCACCGGTGGCGCCGACGGCGCTGGGATCGAGCGGCATGACTGAGTTCTCCTGATCGGCTCGGTCGACACCCCCTCGATGTCGCCGGCGTCATCATGCCCGACGATCGCGGTCGGGTTCGACCCGACGCCGCACATCCTCGACGGGCCCGATTCGGGACCTAGTGCCCTGGCCGCTCAGGGGCGATTTCGCTCGAATGTGCACATGAAAATTCTGTTGGTGGCCGACCACCCCGACGATGCCCGCGCCGTGCAGGCCTCGTTGACCGGTGACGGCCACACCGTCACCACGTGCAACGACCGCTCCGGCGGACCGTGCCGTGGCGTCGAACACCTCGACGACTGCCCGTTGGAGTCGTCGGTGGATCTTGCGGTGGTCGCTCGGTCACCGCACGGGCGGCGAGGCATCGAGGAGATGGGGTCGGTGTGCGCCGCCCGCCACCGCGTCGGCGTGGTCGAGATCGATCCGTCCGTTCCGGACGACCGGTCGATCTACGACCTCGCTGACGCGGCCGAGCACGAGATCTGCCGCGGGTACGCGTCGACGGTCGCGACGTCGATCCGCGAACTGCTGCAGGAGCAGTCGTTCGACGTGCGCGTCAGCCGCCACGACCGCGACGTGCACGTGTGGATCAACCTCGGGTTCGCCGCGACGCCGACCACCGTCAGCGCGGTCGCCGACCGGGCACGGGCTGGCGTCCGCCGCCACGATCGGTTCGCTCAGGTGATCGACGTGTCGGTGCAGCACCGCCCCTGGTGATGTCGGCGGCCTTGCCCGCCGATGTCAGGCATCGTGAACGTTCGACACTGCGTCGTGGTGATCGTCCTGCCGGGCGAGTGATCCGACGATCGAGGGGGATGCCGCGATGGGCGCCAGTGTGTTGATCACGTTGCGTGAAGGACTGGAGATCTCCCTCGTCCTCGCGATCCTCGCCACCTCCCTGGTCCGTGCCGGCCGCTCCGACGCGCTGCGGCCGATGTGGATCGGCGCCGGCGTGGCGTTCTCGGTCTGCGTCCTCGGCGGCGTGGCGTTCCACCTCGCCGTCGGCGAGTTCGAGGGGACGTCGGAGCAGCTGATCGAGGGCGCGCTCGCCGCATCCGCCGCGGTCGTGCTCACGTGGATGATCTTCTGGATGCGGCGCAATGCGCGCGGCATGTCGTCGGAGCTGCGGGCCAAGCTCGCCGAGGCGACCACGCCGACGTCGGTCGCGGTCATCGCGTTCGTCGCCACGGCGAGGGAGGGCTTCGAGACGGTGCTGTTCCTGCTCGGCGCCGAGACCGGTTCGAGCTCGGGTGCGTCGGTGGTGCTCGGAGGTCTGATCGGCCTCGCCATCGCCGCCGTGCTCGGCGTCGTCGTCTACCGCCGCGGCCAGCAGTTGAACCTCGCCACGTTCTTCAAGGTCACCGGTGTCCTGCTGATCTTCTTCGCTGCCGGCTTGGTGGGCAAGGCCTTCCACGAGTTCCGCGAGCTGTTCGGCTTCGAGTCCGGCGCGCTGATCTCGCCGCCCGTGTGGGAGATCACCTCCGGCCCCTTCGCCGAGGGCACGCTCCACGACTTCCTCAACGGGATGTTCGGCTGGTCGAGCGACCCCGAGCCGATCCGGGTCCTCGCCTATCTCGCCTATCTGGTGCCGGTGCTGTGGATCTTCCTCGCGGGCACCCGGACGTCCCGATCGGGCACGGCTGCCGCGTCGGGCGACACGACCGCCGCCACCTCCACGGCGTCGGCGGCTCCCTGACACGGCCCCTGACGCGACACGACCGCCGCCGACACGAGGTCGACGGCGGCCGAGTCATCGATCGTCCGGGCGCGCCCGGCCCGGGGGCTCGTCAGCGCGACGGCTGATCAGCGCGGCTGCGGCCAGCCGCCGGGCACGCCGTCCATGCCGGAGTTCTTGCGAGCCTGGGCGAGCAGTTCCTCGACCACCGGGCCGAGCTGCGTCGGATCCTCGATCGGCGCGTGCTTCGGACCACGGACCCAGCCTTCGGCGACCGCGAGCACCTGACCGCTCGCTTCGAAGACGCGGCCGGTGACGCCGGCCGACTCCGTGGACGCGAGCCAGGTGACGATCGGGGCGATCCAGCGAGGCGAGCGCATCTCGCGCTCCTCATCGGTCTCCGGCGCCGGGCCGAGCCCCTCGGTCATGCGAGTGAGGGCGACCGGCGCCACACAGTTCACCGTGACGCCGTAGCGGCTGAGCTCGAGCGCGGCGATGTTGCTGAACGCCGCGATGCCTGCCTTGGCCGCGCCGTAGTTGGTCTGGCCCGGGTTACCGTAGATGCCGCTCACCGAGGTGGTGTTGATGATGCGACCGTCGGTGGGCTTGCCGGCCTTGCTCTGCTCACGCCAGTAGGCAGCGGCCCAACGGGCCGGCGCGAAGGTGCCCTTGAGGTGGACGGCGATGACCGCGTCCCACTCCTCCTCGGTCATGTTGACGAGCACCCGGTCGCGCAGGATGCCGGCGTTGTTCACCAGGACGTGCAGGTCACCGAAGGTCTCGATCGCGGTGTTGATCAGACGCTGGGCGCCCTCCCAGGAGGCGACGCTGTCGCCGTTGGAGACCGCCTCGCCACCCATGGCCTTGATCTCCTGCACGACCTGCTCGGCCGGGGACAGGTCGCCACCCGATCCGTCGACGTTGCCGCCCAGATCGTTGACGACGACCTTGGCGCCGGCAGCGGCCAGGCTCAATGCGTGCTCGCGGCCGATGCCACGACCGGCACCGGTGACGATCGCGACGCGACCTTCGCACAGACGACTCATGTCAGCTCACTCCTCATTCCCCTCGGAACGCCCTGCCCGGACACGGGCGGGCGGCCGTCGACCGACGGCACCGGCATCTTACGGTTCAGCCTGCTGACGGCCCCACTCCGGGACGCCCTGGGCCGGGGTGCACGCGGCCTAGGGTGCGGCCCGTGTGCGACTGGCGTGCCACCGAGGAGACGGCCGGACCCGACGCCCGCCTCGGGCGACGGGCCGTCCTCTTCGGGGCCGCAGCGTCAGCGGCGACGGTGGCCACCGCGGCGGCGGTCGGCATCGGCCGCACCGCGACCGTTCGTGCGGACAGTCCCCCGCCGGCGCCCGTGCCGGTGGCGGCCGGCCTCGAGATCCTGCCGCGCGATGCCTGGGGTGCCGACCTCCCCGCTGGTCCGCTCCGGCCGGAGACGCCCCGGTTCCTGCTCGTGCACCACACCGCCTCGCCCAACAACTACCGCGACGCCCGCGAGGTGCTGCGCGGCGGCTTCCGCTTCCAGACCGGCCCGGCCAAGGGATGGCCCGACGTCTGCTACCAGTTCTTCATCGGGCGCGACGGCGACGTGTGGGAAGGGCGTGCCGGGTCGCTCGCCGGGCCGGTGACGGCCGATGCGACCGGCGGCAGCCAGGGGTGGGCCCAGCTCGTCTGCCTGATCGGCGACTTCACCACGACCGCACCCACGGCTGCCACGATCGACTCCCTGGTGCTGTTGCTGGAGTGGATCGCTCGGCGCGACGGCATCGACGTCAGCGAGGGAGCGAGCGCCACCTTCGTCTCTCGCGGATCGCAGCGATGGTCGGCAGGCACGACGGTCACCACGCCGACGATCGCGGCGCATCGTGACATGTCGTACACGCTGTGCCCGGGCGATCCGGTGGTGGCGATGCTGCCCGAGATCAGGCGACGGGTCGCCGAGGTTCACCGTCGGTACACGAATCCGGTCGCGCCGCCGCACCCCGACGGCCTCGCCCCCGCTCGCCGCCTGGGTGCGGTGCGCGGGGTCTGAGCCGAGTCCGGTTCCGGTCGGACCCGGCCGCTCCCAGGTGGTGTGCGCCACACCTGCACGATGTCGTGCGATCGCGACCAGCCCGTAACCTCCCATGACGATGTCGAACGTGAACGAGTCCACCCGCGCCGTGACAGCGCCCGACGCGACGCCCGAGCTGGTGGCCGACGTGGTGATCGTGGGCGCCGGCCCCGCCGGCACGACGGCAGCGATGCTGCTGGCACGGGCCGGACGGCGGGTGCTGCTCGCCGACCGTGCTGCGTTTCCACGCGACAAGTGCTGCGGCGACGGGCTCACGACGCTCGCACTGCGCGAACTCGACGCGCTCGGTCTCGACCCGGCCGACGTGCCCAACTGGCAGACGGTCGACGCGGCCTGGGTGCGGTCGCCATCGGGGCGCGAAGTGTGCGTGCCGCTGCCGTCGAAACCCGATGGCATGTTCGCCGCCACCACCCCTCGCCGCGAGCTCGACGCGGCGCTCGTGGCGATGGCGGTGCGCGACGGCGCCGAGCTCCACGAGGGCTGGGCGATCACGGGCATCGAGCAGCACGGCGACCATGTCGACACGACGTTCCGGGTCACCGCCTCCGACGCCGGCGAGGGCGTGTCGCTGCTGGTGCGCAGCCGGTTCGTGATCGCGGCCGACGGCATGTGGTCGCCGACTCGCAAGCTGCTCGGGCTGGCCGAGCCGGGCTACCTCGGCGAATGGCACGCCTTCCGCCAGTACGCCCGCAACGTCACCGGCACGGCGAGCGAGCGCCTGTACGTGTGGTTCGAGCCCGATCTGCTGCCCGGCTACATGTGGAGCTTCCCGCTCCCCGACGGGCGCGCCAACATCGGCTTCGGCATCCAGCGCGGCGGCGATCTGAAGGTGCAGGACATGAAGGACCTGTGGACCGACCTGCTCCGGCGGCCGCACATCGTGGAGGCGCTCGGGCCCGACGTCGAGCTCGAGGACCGTCACACCGCCTGGCCCATCCCTGCCGGCATCGACCGGGCCACGCTCACGGCCGACCGCACGCTGTTCGTCGGCGACGCGGCGCGGGCCACCGACACGATGACCGGTGAAGGCATCGGCCAGGCCGTGCTCACCGGACGCCTGGCTGCCGAGGCGGTGCTCGCCGGCGGCGCGCTCGAACCGCACGTCGTCCGTGCGCACTACGAGCACGCCGTGCGACATCACCTGCTCGCCGACCACCGCATGTCGGCCACGCTCACGAAGTGGCTCGCCCACGAGCGTGGCGCGCGTGGCGCGATCCGTCTCGTCGACACCAACGACTGGACCCGCCGCAACTTCGCCCGCTGGATGTTCGAGGACGAGCCGCGGGCGGTGCTGCTCACCCCCAGCCGCTGGCACCGCGCCCTACTGCGCCGCCCCGGCGCCTACCGCCGCTCCGCCTGACCCCCGCTCCGAGTGCCACCCGCCCACCCGAGTGCCACCCGCCCACCCGAGTACCAACGACTCACCCGAGGTTTCCGAGCACACCCGGGTGTGCCGGTGTCACTCGGACGACCTCGCCCGATCCGTCTGGAAACACACCGGTGATGGCGAGACAGCGCCGCCGATACAGCTCCGCCAGTTCGTCGCACACCCCATCGACGTCGGTGAGATCGAGCGGCGACACTCGCTCCACCTGCCAGCCGACGACGTGACTCCTCCGGTCACGGCGGCGGTCGTTCGTCCCGCCGGCCAGCTGGAAGTGCGTGTCGAAGCCATCCACCTCGACCGCCCACTTCATCGATGGCACGGCGAGATCGAAACGGATCCGCCCACCTCCCGGGAGCACGATCGAGTACTGCGAAACGACCGGAACGCCTCGGATCACGAGGCCGTGGCCAACGAGCACTTCTCCGTGCGACTCCGCGGCTCCTCCACCGATGCGGCGCTCCAACATGGCGACGAACTGCGCTGAGCCGCGGCGCGCTGGGTGGACGAGTTCGTGTCCGATGCGGCGAAGATCGGCCGGGGCCAGTCGATGCTGCGCAACGAGTTGCTCGACCACTGACGCGTGGTCGATGGGAGACAGGTCGACCGAGAGGTCGAACGCGAGCCTGGCTGGCGAGGCCACGACGATTCCGTCGGCTCGCTGCTCGAGGTGCCACGGGAGCACCTTCGTACTCTGCCGCAAGCGAACACCTTCGACGACGTCCACATGATGACCGTGAGGAGCCGAGAAGTGGATCTCGCTCGCCGGCCCCAGGCGTCGGAGTCCACGCAGCATGCCGCCGGTCGGGCCGGTCAGGAAGCCCCTCGGGTGTGCGAGGCAGAGTTCGACGCATCGCTGCTCGAGCGTTCTCGGTGTGCCTGCCAAGCGGAACACCTGCTCGGACACACGGATGAGCAGTCGATCGTCGACCAGGCGAGCGAGTCGCCGTTTGCCGATGCCGGACTGCCTCAACACGGAGGTGGTCGCCGCGCCGTGTCGGGAGGTGAAAGCCGCGAGCGCGGCAGGGGTGAGGTCGTTCATGCATCCACTCCTGGACCGAAGGCGAGTTCAGGGGATGCGTGGCGGAAGCTATCGCCACTGCTCCTCGGCCACACCCGCCACGGTGTGGTTGACCCGAGTGCCAGCGGCACGCCCGGGGGCGTCAGGAACCCTCGGGTGGCCGCCTGGCACTCGGCTGGGCCGGTCGCACTCGGGTGGACGGCTCGCACTCGGGTTGGTCGGGGTGGGTCGCTACGGTGGCCGCATGCAGACGCGACTGACGGAGATGTTGGGGATCGAGCACCCGGTGATGCTCGCCGGGATGGGTGGGGTGAGCTACCACGAGCTCGTCGCCGCGGTGAGCGAGGCGGGTGGCATCGGCACGTTCGGCGCCTCGACGATGAGTGCCGACGAACTGCCCGAGGAGATGGCCAAGGCCCGTGCCCTCACCAGCAAGCCGATCGGTGTCGACCTCCTCACCGCCCTGCCGGGGCAGGTCGAGCGCGGCATCCAGAGCGTGATCGAAGGTGGCGCCAGCATCTTCGTCGCCGGCCTCGGCGTGCCCCGCGAGGTGATCGACCTGCTGCACGCGAACAACGTCCTCGTCGGCAGCATGTGCGGCAAGGTGCGCCATGCGGTGAGCGCGGTCGCCAGCGGTGTCGACTTCGTGGTCGCCCAGGGCACCGAGGGAGGCGGCCACACCGGCACGGTCGCCACCATGGCATTGGTGCCGCAGGTGGTCGACGCCGTCGGCGACAAGGTGCCCGTCGTCGCTGCCGGCGGCCTGTTCGACGGACGTGGCCTCGCCGCGTCGTTGGCACTCGGTGCCGACGGCGTGTGGATCGGCACTCGCTTCATCGCCACGCCCGAGGCCCGCGCGGTGCGCGGCTACAAGGAGCAGCTGATCGGGCTCGCCGAGGACGGCACCGTGATCAGCCGTGCCTTCACCGGCAAGACGTGCCGCGTGGTCCGCAACGACTGGACCACCCACTACGAGCAGCATCCCGAGGAGCTCCAGCCGTTCCCGCAGCAGGCGATCGCCTCGGGCAAGGCAGGGGTGAACCACCTCGGATACCCGAGCGACACCGTCGTCGACGTCTCCCAGGAGTTCATGCCGGCAGGTCAGGGTGTCGGCGCGATCGCGGGGCTGATCCCCGCTGGCGAGATCGTCCGCCGCATGGTCGCCGAGGCCGAGGCCGTCATCGAGCGGGTGGCGGGACTGCGGCGATGACCGACCGCCACGAGCTGCATGATGGCCCCGGTCTCACCGCACACATCGAACGGGTGTGGGACGACGAGATCGTGCCGGCCCTCTTCGAGTACATCTCGATCCCCAACGTGTCGAAGGCGTTCGATCCGCAGTGGGACGAGCACGGCCACATGCGCCGCGCGGTCGAGATGGTGCGCGGCTGGTGCGCGGCTCGCACGATCGCCGGTCTGACGGTCGAGGTGCACGAGCTGGCTGGCCTCACGCCGGTGATCGTGATGGAGATCCCGGCGTTCGGCGACGGCAGCGACGACGAGACGGTGCTGCTCTACGGACACCTCGACAAGCAGCCCGAGATGACCGGCTGGCGCGACGGCCTCGGTCCATGGACGCCCGTGATGGAAGGTACGCGCCTCTACGGACGCGGCGGTGCCGACGACGGCTACGCGGCGTTCGCCTCGGTGCTCGCGATCGAGGCCGCCCAGGCGGCCGGCCTCAGCCATCACCGCTGCATCGTGATCATCGAGGCCAGCGAGGAGAGCGGCAGCCCCGACCTGCCCGCCCACCTGGTCGCGCTTCGGGACCGCATCGGCACCCCGAGCCTCGTGCTGTGCCTCGACTCGGGCTGCCTCGACGATCAGCGCCTGTGGGTCACCACCTCGCTGCGCGGTCTGGCAGCGGGCGAGCTGCGGGTCGACGTCCTCACCGAGGGCGTGCACTCGGGCGGCGCGAGCGGTGTGGTGCCGTCGTCGTTCCGGATCCTGCGGCACCTCCTCGACCGGATCGAGGACAGCGCCACCGGCGAACTGCTGCTGCCGGAACTCCACGTCGACATCCCGGCCGACCGCCGCGCCCAGGCCGAGGCGACCGCAGCGCTCTTCCCCGACGCGGGCAACACCCACCCGTGGGTGCCTGGCGTGCGGCCGATGGTGGACGATCCGGCCGAGCAGCTGCTCGCGCTCACCTGGCGACCGACGCTCAGCACCACCGGCGTCTCGGGGATCCCGTCGGTGGAGCTCGCCGGGAACGTCCTGCGCCCGCACACGTCGTTCCAGCTGAGCTTCCGCCTGCCACCCACGTGCGATCACGCTGCTGCACTCGCGGCGATCGAGCGAGCCCTCACGGCCGATCCGCCCTCGGGCGCTCGCGTCGAGTTCCGGCGCGGCCACAGCGGGCCCGGCTGGAACGCGCCGAGCTTCGCCCCCTGGCTCCAGGCCGCGCTCGACGAGGCGTCGACCCTCGCCTTCGGCAACCCGTCGCGGGCGATGGGCGAAGGTGGCACGATCCCGTTCATGGGGATGCTCGGCGACATGTTCCCCGCTGCCCAGTTCGTCATCACCGGCGTGCTCGGCCCCGACGCGAACGCCCACGGCCCGAACGAGTACCTCGACGTGCCCACCGCCCGCAAGGTCACCTGCATCCTGTCCCACGTGTTGCACGCCCAGGTGCAGCACACCCGGGCCGCCGAGTAGGACCGGCAGCTCGTGGAACGCCCGTCGAACCCGGCCGTCACCGAACTCGTGCGCCAGGCGTGCATGGCCCTGCCCGAGGTGACCGAGCGGCTGAGTCACGGGGAGTGCACGTGGTTCGTGCGCGGCAAGAAGGTGTTCGTGCAGATGAGCGACCATCATCACGACGACCGGTTGGGGTTCTGGTGCGCGGCTCCCCAGGGCGTGATGGCCGAACTGGTCGAGCAGGAACCGGAGCGCTTCTTCCGCCCGCCGTACGTGGGTGTGAAGGGATGGCTCGGCGTCTCCCTCGATGTTGCCGATCTCGACTGGGAGGAGATCGCCGCGATCGTGCGCGATGCCTACCGCCAGATCGCGCCGGCGAAGCTCACGGCGTTGCTCGACGAGACCTGACGCCGAACCTCGCGTTGGCGGAACGAGCACGATTCCCGGCGCCTCTAAGCTCCCGGTGTGGACACCACCTTGCTCCGCTCGAATGTCGTCACCCATCGACTGCCGGTGGGCAGCTACGGGATCGCGCTGGTCCCGGCCACGCTCGTCGTGATCGGATGGTTGCTCTCGGACGCGCCCGGTGCGCCGTGGTTCCCGGTGCTCATGGTCGCGATCGCAGCGGCCGGCATCGGTTTCCGGGCCCGCCAACGGCTGGTGCTCGACGGTGACGGTGTGGCGATCACGGTCCTGCGCACTCGGCGCCTGCGGTGGGCAGAGGTCGAACGATTCGAGGCCGCCCCGAGCGGCGGGATCCGCGTGGTCACCGCGGCGCGCTCGTACCGGTCGCCGGCGCCGTGTTCGGGCTGGGGCGGCCCTGCCACCGACGCTCAGGTCGCCACGCTGGTATCCCAGCGCGCGTCCTTCCAGCGCTGAGGCATCCGACCGCGGCACCCGAGTGCCAGCGGAGCACCCGGGGGTGCGAGCAACACTCGGGTGGGCGGCTGGTACTCGGGTGGGCGGCTGGTACTCGGGTGGTCAGGCGATCCAGGCGACGGGCATCGAGTGCACGCCGGCGATGAAGTTGCTCGCCATCGGCTCGGGGTGACCGTTGGAGCGCAGACCCGGGAGGCGGGTGAGCACCTCACGCACCATCGCCTGGATCTCGATGCGGGCGACGTGCATGCCGAGGCACAGGTGCGGTCCGCCCCCGCCGAACGCCATGTGCGGGTTGGGCGTGCGACCGATGTCGAAGTTGTCGGGCCGGTCGAACACGTCGGCGTCGCGGTTGGCCGAGCCGTAGAACACCATCACCTTGTCGCCCTCGCGCAGTTGCGTGCCGCGCATCTCGACGTCGTGCATCACGGTGCGGCGGAAGTGCACCACCGGCGTGGTCCAGCGCAGCATCTCCTCCACCGCCGACGGCACGAGTGACAGGTCGGCCATCAACCGGGCGTGCTGGTCGGGATGGTCGAACAACGCCTGCAGACCGGCAGCCAGCAGGTTGCGCGTGGTGTCGCCGCCGGCGTTCACGAGCAGCAGGAAGAACCACTGCAGTTCGCCGTCGGTGAGCCGGTCGCCGTCGACCTCGGCCTGCACGAGCGCCGACGCGATGTCGTCACCCGGGTTCGCCCGCTTCTGCTCCGCGACCGACTGCGCGTACATGAGCATCTCCATGATCGCCGCGCCCTTCTTCTCCGGGGGAGCGACCGCGTCGTCGGTGGTGTGCATGATCTCGGTGAGCTCGTAGAGACGCTCACCGTCGGCACGGGGGATGCCCATCAGCTCGGCGATCAGCGCCGACGGCAACCGGCCGGCGATGTCGGTGACGAAGTCGCACTCACCTCGTTCGACGACGTCGTCGACGATCTCGGTGGCCAGCTCGGCGATGCGGTCGGCCAGCAGTTGCGAGTTCTTCGGTGTGAAGCCTCGGCTGACGAGGAGCTTGAACCGGTCGTGTTGCGGCGGGTCCATGTTGAGCATCATCTGCCGTCCGGCGGCGAGGTTCATCTCGTCGGGTTCGGCGAGCATCGTGCCCCGCGCGTACGAGCTGAACGTGCCCGGCTGGCGGCTGACGGTGCGGATGTCGTCGTACTTGGTGATCGCCCAGAAGCCCGGACCGTCGGCCTCGGCGTGCCAGTACACGGGAGCGTTCTCGCGCAGCCACGCGTACTGCTCCCACGGGTGGGTGAGCTCGAAGTTCGCGGTCGAGATCAGGTCGATGTCCATGCGGATCCTCAGTGGCCGTCGATGATCGTGGTCGCTGCGTCGACGAGGTGCTGGGCGCGTGCGTCATTGGCGAGGTTCGAGGCCGGCTGGTTCATCACATAGGCGAACGCCAGCTCTCGCTCGGGCTGGGCGAACGCCACCGAGCCACCGGCGCCGGGATGGCCGTACGAACCGGGCCCCGCGTAGGGCGTGAACGGGCCGTGGGTCATGAAGCCCATACCGAACGTCGTGGGCATGATCAGACATGCGTCGGGCTCGTTGTCGGGGGTGACCGTCACGCTCGCCCGGGCGACCACGTCGTCGTCGAGCAGCTTCACGCCGTCGACGGTCGCGAACGTGGAGGCGTACACCTTGGCGAGCGAGATCGAGTTGGTGATGCCGTTCGCCGCCGGGATCTCGGCCGCGTGCACCTCGCGACTGTTGAACACGCCGTCGCCGGTGAAGGCGCCGTTGAGCGACAGGGCCCGACCACCGTTGGTACCGGGGCCCATGAACATCTCGATCATCGCCTTCACCGCGGGGTCCATGCCCTCGCCCGAGGCGATCGGCGAACCCATGATCGGTGCCACCCTCGGCTCGAGCGCCTCGGGCAGGCCGATGTAGACCTCGGTGCCGGTGGGCCCGGCGATCTCCTCGGCGACGAAGCGGCCGATGTTGCGATGCTCGGGGTCGACACGGCGGACGAGCTCGCCGGCGAGCCAGCCGTAGGTGAGAGCGTGGTAGCCATGGGTCGAGCCGATGGGCCACTCGGGCTCGGTGTCGGCCAGACGCGCGGTGATCGTGTCCCAGTCGAGTGCTTCGGCGAGCGAGATCTCGCCCTGCACGCTGAACAGACCGCACTGGTGGCTGAGCAGCTGGGCGACGGTCGCCTCGCCCTTGCCCTTCGCGGCGAACTCCGGCCAGTACCGCGACACCGGCGCGTCGTAGTCGATGAGGCCACGCTGGGCGCAGATCGCCACGGCGATCGCAGCGATGCCCTTGGTGGTGGAGAACACCAACTGCAGCGTGGTGTCGTCGTAGGCGCGGTCACTCCCGTCGAACGAGCCACCCCACAGGTGCACGACCGGTCGACCGCGGTGGTAGATCGCCACCGAGGCACCGGTCTCCTCACCGCGCTCGAAGTTGGCGCGGAACGCCGTCTCGACGGCTTCCCAACCCGACTCGACCGAACCACCGAATGCATGCGTCGTCATGCGGGCGAACGTAGTCGCCTGCCGACGGCCCGGATTCAGCGAAGGGTCACTCGTGCCAGTCCAGGACGGTGCGCATGGTGACGTCGAACTCCTCGAAGCTCATCGACCCCTTCGTGGCGACGATCAGTTCGGCGTCGACACCCACGGGGTGGCGGAGCTTCGCCGGTTCGTCGATCGCCGCGGTGTAGATCGCATCGGCGACGATCTGCGCGGGTGCCGGCTCGCCGTTCACCAGCGACCGCTGCGCGGCGCGGAACCGCTGCCAGCGTTCGTGATCGTCGGAACCCTCGGGCATCGCTGCTGCGGTGAGCGAGTTGGCGCCGAGCGCCGTCGCGAACTGGCCGGGCTCGACCACGTGCACGCGGATGCCGCGGTGCGACAGCTCGAAGTGGAGCGCTTCGGTGAGGGCCTCGACCGCGTGCTTGCTGGCGGCGTACACGCCGCCGTACGGCGCACCCACGAGACCGGCGGCGGAGCCGACGTTCACGATCGTGCCGTGACCCTGGGCGAGGAGGTGCGGCACCACGGCGCGCGCCATGCGGATCACGCCGGTGACGTTGGTGTCGAACTGGCGGAAGACCTCGTCGTCGCTCACGAGGTGGACGGCGCCGAACACCTCGATGCCGGCGTTGTTGATCAGCACGTCGATCGAGCCGACCGCGGCGATCGCCGCGGCGACGGCCGCGGCGACGCTCTCGGTGGAGCAGACGTCGAGGGCGACCTGGTGGATGTCGGGTCGGGCGTTCAGCGCGGCCGACTTGCCCGGGGTGCGCATGGTGGCGACGACGGTGTGCCCGCGGTCGGCGAAGGTGAGCGCGGCGAGTTCGCCGAAGCCGGTGCTGCACCCGGTGATGAGGACGTTGGCCACGACAGTGCCGGTCGGCTCAGGAGAACAGCGGACCGCTGGACGCGATCTCGTACTTCGTGAACGTGCCCCGGCCGGTGATGAACGAGCCCGCCT
Source organism: Actinomycetota bacterium (assembly GCA_963169665.1). Taxonomy (GTDB): domain Bacteria; phylum Actinomycetota; class Acidimicrobiia; order Acidimicrobiales; family Ilumatobacteraceae; genus VFMC01. The sequence continues at coordinate 35,587 of CAUJET010000149.1, forward strand.
TGGCGCCGAAGGCAGCCATGTGCGGCGCGGCGAAGTGCAGGTCGAGCGCGGCCTGGTCCTCCCACTCCTCGAAGATGCACACCTTCGACGGATCGTCCATCGCGAACGAGAACTGGTAGGCGTGGCACCCGGGCTCCTGCAGGGTGGCCGCCATCATCTCGGTGGCAGCGGCGACGGCGGCGTCGCGCTGGGCGGGGTCGATGGTGAGGGATCCGGCGATGACGATCATGCGCGCACGGTACCACCGAGGTGACTCGGCGTCAGTTGCCGGGGTCGCTGCTACGGTCGCCGCCGTGCAGCACCCCGACGAGCACCGGTGGATCGAGGCCGGCCTGCTCGATCCGCAGAGTCCCAACGCGGACGGGCGACGCGAGTTGCTCGCATGGTTCGACGAACAGGGCGTCACGATCGACGCCATGGTCGACGCCGCGAGGCAGGGACAGCTGAACTCGGTGGCCGGAGACCTCGCCATCCGGCCCGGACCCCGACTCAGCCCGCGAGAGCTGGCCGAGC
>CAUJET010000150.1 GCA_963169665.1 Actinomycetota bacterium
TTGACCCCTTTGTGGGGGTTCGGCTCGCGCGCGGCGGGGCGCGGTTTCGTTCAAGGAACTCTGTCGCCGGGGGGTTCGCCGATCTCGCGGAGAGCGTCGCGCAGGGCGAGGCGCAGGCGGCGGGCGTGTTCGCCGGTCATGTGCGCGATCAGTCCTTCGCCGGGCGCGCCCACTTCCTCGACGGTGAGCACCACGCGGGGCTCGGCGTCGTCGTAGTCGTCGCTGATCGCCACGGCCCACGACAGCTGTTGCAGCTCGTCGTCGCTCTCGGGCAGGTCGTCGGCGGTGAAGGGGTAGTCGTCGATGGAGCGGCGCACCCTGCCAGCGTGCCAGACGCAGCGGACTACGGTCGCCCGCATGAGCGAGAACCTGCGCATCTGGACCAAGGCCCTCTACGGGTTCGATCACGTCGCCCGCCTCGCCGGGCCCGGCGATTGGGACCGACCGTCGCCCTGTGACGGGTGGACCGCCAAGCACGTCGTCGGACATGTGCTCGCCATCCAGCGCTACTTCGAATCGCTCATCACCGGCGCGGAGGTGACGATGAACCCGATGGTCGATCCCGACCGCAATGCGGGCGACGATCCGTATGCGGCCTGGGCAGCGGCCCGCGACGGCGTGCTCGCCGCAGTCGATCAACCGGGCGTGCTCCACCGGGTGGTCAAGGGCTTCAGCGGTCCGAGTTCGGTCGACGACATGATCGGCTTCAACGTCGCCGACACCACGATCCACAGCTGGGACCTGGCGCGAGCGCTCGGCGTCGACGATCGCCTCGACCCTGCCTGCGTGGCTCGTGCACTGGCCAACGTCGAGCCGGTGGCCGAGCGGCTGCGGGCCGGCGGCATGTTCGGCGCCCCGGTGGAACTCGGGGCCGACGCCAACGCCCAGTCGCGGCTGCTCGCCCTCACCGGTCGCAGTGGCTGAGTCACACGGGCACTACATGCGCTGGTAGTTCGGCGCTTCCTTGGTGATCGTCACGTCGTGCGGGTGGCTCTCGTTGCGACCCGCGGTGGTGACACGCATGAACCGTGCGCCGCTGCGGAGCGCATCGAGCGTGCCCGCCCCCGCGTACCCCATACCGCTGCGCAGGCCACCGGCCAGCTGGTACACGACGTCGCCGAGCGTGCCCGCGTAGGCGACGCGCCCCTCGATGCCCTCGGGGACGAGCTTGCGGGTGGCGGCGCCGACAGCGGTCGACTGACCCGACGCGTAACGGTCGGCACCCAGACCCTGCATGGCGCCCATCGAACCCATGCCGCGGTACGTCTTGTAGCGGCGACCCTCCATGAGCTCCATCTCACCGGGGCTCTCGTCGGTACCTGCCAGCAGCGATCCGAGCATGACTGTGGAGGCGCCTGCGGCGATGGCCTTCACGATGTCGCCCGAGTACGTGATGCCGCCATCGGCGATCACCGGCAGGTCGAGCTGTTGCGCACGGCGGGTGGTGAACCAGATGGCCGACAGCTGCGGCATCCCGGCGCCGCTGACCACACGCGTGGTGCAGATCGAACCGGCGCCCACGCCCACCTTCACCGAATCGGCGCCCGCGGCGTGGAGCGCTTCGACACCTTCCTCGGTGACGACGTTGCCGGCGACCACCGCGAGGTTCGGCCAGTTCGACTTGATCCGCTCGATCGCCTTCACCACGCCGGCCGAGTGGCCGTGGGCGGTGTCGATCGCGATCGCGTCGACGGCCATCGCGTTGAGTGCCTCGACGCGATCTTCGAGGTCGGCGCCCACACCGACCGCAGCCGCACAGCGCAGACGACCCGCGCCGTCGCGAGTCGCGTTGGGGAAGTCCTGTCGCTTCTGGATGTCCTTCACCGTGATGAGGCCGCGCAGGAACCCGTCGGCGTCGACGAGCGGCAGCTTCTCGATGCGGTACTTCTGCAGCACCTGCTTGGCCTGCTCGAGCGTCGTGCCGACCTCGGCGGTGACGAGCCCGTCGGATGTCATGAACTCGCTCACGGGGCGGTCGTAGTCGGACGGCTCGCAGAAGCGGATGTCGCGGTTGGTGAGGATGCCGACGAGGCGGCCGGCGTCGTCGGTGATCGGCACGCCGCTGAACCGGAAGCGGTTCATCAGCGCCTCTGCGTCGTGCAGCGTGGCACCGGCGTGCAGCGTGACCGGATCGGTGATCATGCCGCTCTGGCTGCGCTTCACCTTCTGCACCTCGGCGGCCTGGTCGGCGATCGACAGGTTGCGGTGGATCGTGCCGATGCCGCCTTCGCGGGCGATCGCGATCGCCATGCGTGCCTCGGTGACCTTGTCCATCGCCGCGGACACGAGGGGGACAGCGAGCTCGATGTCGGCGGCGAACCGTGCCGTGGTATCGACCGAGTCGGGCAGCACGTTGCTGTAGCCGGGCACGATCACGACGTCGTCGAAGGTGAGTGCTTCGAATCGGTCGAACAGCTGGTCGTTGCTCATACGTGGATCTCCTCCTACGTCAACTGGGGATGTGTCTGCGTCGTCTGGGTCGTGCGTGCCATCGGGGTGGCGGCGCACACCTGGGCGAGCGTGCTCACGACGAGTCGGTGCTCGGTGGCGTGCATGCGCTGGGCGAAGGTGTCGAGGGTGTCGTCGGGTTCGATCTCGACGGCGGCGGCGGCGAGCACCGGTCCGACGTCGACGCCTTCGTCGGGTACGAGGTGCACCATGACACCGGAGGCGGAACGAGTGCCGGCGACGTGCTCGTCGAATGCCCGCTCGATCGCATCGACGCCGGGGAGTTCGCCGGGCAGCGCCGGGTGCAGGTTGATCACCATGCCCGGGAACCAGCCGAGGAAGTTCATGGTGAGGATGCGCATCCAGCCGAGCAGCACGACATGGTCGGGTGAGAAGCCGCTGACGACGTCGGCCAGCCGTGCGTCGTAGTCGCCGCGTGCTTCACCCGGACGGCGGCCGACGTGGACCGCCGGCACGCCGGCGGCATCGGCGCGGGCCAACGCACGGGCGTCGGCCTTGTCGCTGACGACGGAGGCCACGACGGCGCGGATCCGTCCGTCCGCACACGCATCGAGGACGGCCTGGACGTTGGTGCCGTTGCCCGATGCCATCAGCACGAGGCGAGGCAAGCGATCGAACGACTCCATGCGTCGACGCTAGGCGCGCGCCCCGACGACCCGTCTCCGCTTGAACGAAAAGTTCGCGATGAGCGATGAGTGCCCGTGGCGGGCCCATCTCTCATCGCCGATGGGAAGCCGATCGAGGCGATGAGAGATGCGGGCGGCAGGGCCACTCATCGCTCATCGCGGGGTGGACTCAGCGGAGGAGGTTCACCTGACGGGGACCGGCGACGAGCTCGCCGATCACCCACGTGCGCTCGTCGATCGACTCCTGCACGGCACCCACGTGCTCGGGCGCCACGATCAGCACCATGCCGATGCCCATGTTCAGGGTGCGGTACAGCTCGTGATCGTCGAGGCCCGTGCACACACTGCGCACGAGGTCGAACAGCGGCGGGACCGGCCACGAGCCGAGCCGCACATCGGCTGCGACGCCGTCGGGCAGCACCCGGGGCAGATTGTCGGGCAACCCGCCGCCCGTGATGTGCGCGAGCGCCTTCACGCGCTTCGACGCGAGCGCCGGGCGGAGCACGTGGAGGTAGCTGCGGTGCGGCTCGAGCAATGCCTCGCCGAGCGTGCGGTCGAAGCCGGGCGGGGTGGCGTCCATCGGGAGCCATGAGAACACCTTGCGAAGCAACGAGTAGCCGTTGGTGTGCGGGCCGTTCGATGCTACGCCGATGAGGACGTCGCCCGCCGCGACGTCGGCGGTGGGCAGCAGGTCGGCCCGGTCGACCAGGCCGACGAGGGTGCCGGCGATGTCGAACGCGCCCTCGGCGTACACGCCGGGCATCTCGGCGGTCTCGCCGCCGAGCAGCACGCACCCGCTCGCCTCGCACGCCTCGGCCATCCCGGTGACGACCTCGGCCACGTGGTTGGCATCGAGCTTGCTCGAGGCGATGTAGTCGAGGAAGAACAGCGGTGACGCGCCCTGCACCAACACGTCGTCGATGCAGTGGTTGACGATGTCCTTGCCGACGCCGCGGTACTTGCCCAGGCGCGCGGCGAGTTCGACCTTGGTACCGACGCCGTCGGTGCTGGCGACGAGGACCGGATCGTCGAGCGCCTTGATCGCCGCGCCGCTGAACGCGCCGCCGAAGCTGCCGACCCCGGCGAGCACGGCCGGGGTGTGGGTGCGCTCGACAGCGGCCTTCATGCCCTCCACCGCGCGAGCTCCCTCGTCGATGTCGACACCCGCGGCCGCATAGGACGACAGCGACGCGGCGACGGCGCGCCATCCGATGTCGCGGCGCACCTGCATGCCGTCGAAGTTGATGCCGTCCATGCGCTCATACGCCGCTTGGCGGGCAGCCGCGAGATCGTCGCCGAGCCCGGTGACGGCCAGCACCCGTCCACCGGAGACGGCCGAGCCGTCGGTGCCGGCGAGGAACACGAGTGCCCGCTCGGCATCGATCGCATCGTCGTCGAGCCCGCTGATCGTCGCACCGGTGACGGGCGCCTCCGGGTAGCCCGGTGCGGCCGCCACCACGGTGCACGCCGCGCCTGGGCGGACGACGACATCGAGCTGGTCGAGGCGCCCCTGCGTGCAGGCGAGCGCGAGTTCGGCCAGGTCGGTCTGCAGCAACGGCAGCACCGCCTGGGTCTCGGGATCACCGAAGCGGCAGTTGAACTCGAGCAGTCGCGGGCCGTCGGGGGTGAGCATCAACCCCGCATAGAGCACGCCGACATAGGGCTCGCCCTTGGCGGCGAAGTGGTCGAGCACGGGCTGCACGAACTGCTTCGTGAGTTCGTCGGCGTCGTAGGGGATCGGGGCGGGGGCGTAGGCGCCCATGCCGCCGGTGTTCGGGCCGCTGTCGCCTTCGAAGATCCGCTTGTGGTCCTGGGCGATCGGCAGCGGCTTCGCCGTGCGGCCGTCGCAGAGGGCGAGCAGGCTGCACTCCGGACCGGTGAGCCGTTCCTCGAGCACGATCGGGCCCTGTGCCGCGAGCGTGCGGATCGCGTCGTCGGTCTCGGCGGGCGTGTCGGGCACGATGACGCCCTTGCCTGCAGCGAGACCGTCCAGCTTCACCACGACCGGTGCCTCGAGCGACCGCCACCACTTGATCGCGTCGTGGTGGTCGTCGCTGCGGTAGAAGCGCGGCGACGGCAGACCGAGCTGCTGCGCGAGCGCCCGCGTGTAGCCCTTCGAGCTCTCGAGACGGACGAGCGAGGCGGTCGGGCCGAAGCAGGGCACGTCTGCCGCCGCACAGGCATCGGCCGTGCCGGCGACGAGTGCCGACTCCGGTCCGACGATCACCAGGTCGACGTCGCGATGTCGGGCCGCGTCGAACGCCGGCTCGGTGGTCACTTCGTGGCCATGCTGACGACACGCCCACTCGATCGCCGCCTCACGGCCGCCCGATCCCACCACGAGCACGCGCATCAGGCCAGCACCCCTTCGAAACCGAGCTTCGGCTGGGCCTGGCTGACCTCGATCGGATAGCTGCCGGTGAAGCACCCGTTGCAATAGCCGCCGATCTCGTCGCCGGCGATCGCCCGCATCATGCCGTCGAGCGACAGGAAGCCGAGCGAGTCGGCACCGATGTGGTCGCGCATCTCGTCGACGTTGAGGCGGGCCGCCATCAGGTCGTCGTCGTGGCCCATGTCGACGCCGAAGTGGCAGGCGTGGGTGATGGGCGGGCACGTGATCAGCAGGTGCACCTCGGTCGCGCCGGCGTCGCGGATCATCTTCACCAGTGGACCGGCGGTCGTGCCGCGAACGAGGGAGTCGTCGATCATCACCACCCGCTTGCCGACGAGGTTCTCGCTGAGCGCGTTGAACTTCAGCGCCACGCCGCGCTCGCGCAGGTCCTGCGTCGGCTCGATGAAGGTGCGGCCGATGTAGCGGTTCTTGATCAGGCCGTCGTTGTGCGGGATACCGCTCGCCCGGCTGTAGCCGATCGCTGCCGGCACCGAGGAGTCGGGGACGGGGATCACGACGTCGGCGTCGACGGGGTGCTCGACGGCGAGCTCCTCGCCCAGCCGCTGGCGGACGTGGTGCATGTTGCGGCCGGCCCACACGCTGTCGGGCCGGCTGAAGTACACGAACTCGAAGGTGCACCGGGCCGAGGCCGTCGCCGGCGCGAGCGCGTTGCGGCGGTGCAGTTCGGCGCCGCGCAACGTCACGATCTCGCCCGGCTTCACCTCGTCGATGTCGACGCAGCCGAGCGTGTTCAGCGCACACGTCTCCGACGCGACCGCGTACCCGCCGTGGGGCAGCCGCCCGACGCTCATCGGGCGGAACCCCCACGGATCGCGGACGGCGATCACACGGTCGTTGACCAACACGACGAGCGAGTAGGCACCCTTCCACGCGGGCAGGGTGCGCTCGAGGCGCTCCTCCCACGAGGTGCCGCCAGCCGCGGCGAGCATCAGCGTGAGCACCTCGGTGTCGCTCGTGGCGGTGAGTCCGAAGCCGCGGTTGAGCAGCTCGTCGCGCAGCGCTGGAGCGTTGACGAGGTTGCCGTTGTGGGCCACCGACAGCGGGCCGTGCATGGTCTCGACGAGGAACGGCTGGATGTTGCGGTGGGCATTCGCGCCGGTGGTGCTGTAGCGGGTGTGTCCGATCGAGTGGTAGCCGGTGAGCGGCGCCATCGTCTCGGGGGTGAACACGCTGTTCACCAGACCCGAGTCCTTGTGCATGCGCACCCGGTTGCCGTCGCTCACGGCGATGCCGGCGGCCTCCTGGCCCCGGTGCTGCAGGGCGAACAGGCCGAAGAAGGTGAGTTGGGCGACGCCTTCGCCGTGGGGGGTGCTGACGCCGAACACGCCGCACTCCTCGCGAGGGCGGTCGTCGAGGTCGCGGTGCGGGTCGGGTCGCGATTCGAGCGCTGAGATCGGGATGCTGCGCTTCATGCGGGTTCCTCCGTCGAGGGCAGTGCGGTGCCCGCTGCGCCGGTGCGGGCGCGGGCGAGATGCGGGGCGAGGTTGTGGGCGATGCGGTCGGCGATCGGGGCCCTGCCGGGCACGAACGAGAGGCCGGTGAGCCGTTCGTACGCAGAGGCGTACCGTGCGGACGCGGCGGCCACCACGTCGGCGGGCAGCACCGGCGGTGCGCCGTGGCCGTCGTAGCCGAGGCCGATGAGTGCACGACGGACGATCTCCTTGTCGAGGCTCTCCGGTTCCTCGCCGGCAGCAAGGCGCGCCTCGTAGGAGTCGGCGACCCAGTAGCGCGAGGAGTCGGGCGTGTGCACCTCGTCGATGAGCAGCAGCTCGCCGGTGTCGACCGCCAGCCCGAACTCGTACTTGGTGTCGGCGAGGACGAGGCCGGCAGCAGCTGCGGCCTGCTGACCGCGGGCGAACAGTGCGAGCGCAGCGGCCTGGACCCGTTCCCACAGCGCCGGCTCGACAAGGTCCATCGACACCACGTCGGCGCAGCTGATGGGCTCGTCGTGGCCGCCGTCGAGCGCCTTGGTGGTGGGCGTGACGATGGCGTGCGGGAGGACGGTGTTCTTCAGCAGCCCATCGGGGAAGTCGTAGCCGTAGATGCGCCGTGCGCCGTCGGCGTACTGGCGCCACAGCGACGTCGACGTGACGCCGGTGATGTAGCCGCGCACCACGACCTCGACGGGCAGCGGGTGCGCCGTGCGGCCGATGGTGACGTTGGGGTCGGGCACCTCGAGGAGGTGGTTGGCCACGATGTCGCCGGTCTGCTCGAACCACCAGGCCGCGAGCTGGTTGAGCACCTGACCCTTGTGCGGCACGGAGGCGATGATCCGGTCGAACGCCGACAGTCGATCGGTGGTGACGAACACCCGCTCAGTCGCCGACAGCTCGTACGAGACCCGCACCTTGCCGGCGCGTCGATCGGGCAGCGGCAGATCGATGTCGTCGAGCGTGGCCGCGCCGGGGGCATCCATCAGACCGCTCCTGCCCGCTCGACACCACGCTGGAAGAGCTGGAGGCCGAGGCCGCCGCCGGCACCGCGCACGTGGTGGGGGTGTTGGCGGGCGATCACGTGGTTCTCCGGGTGCGGCATCAAGCCGAGCACGATGCCCGTCGGGTCGCACACGCCGGCGATGTCGCTCGCGGAGCCGTTGGGGTTGCGTCGGTACCGGAGCGCGACCTGGCCAGCGGCCTCGAGTGCAGCCACGTCGGGGTGCACGTAGCGACCCTCGCCGTGGGCGATCGGGCAGTCGATCGACTCGATGTCCTGCGTCCACACGCACACGCTCTGCTGCGGTTCGAGCGTGACCCACTCGCACTGGAAGCCACCGCTCGCGTTGTGGCCGAGCGCACCCGGCAGCAACCCGGCGCGCACCAGGGTCTGGAATCCGTTGCAGATGCCGATGACCGGCTTGCCGGCGGCGACGAAGGCCCGCACTCGGTCGCCGAAGCGGTGTTCGAGTGAGAGGGCGAACATGCGGCCGGCACCGAGCGCGTCGGCGTGGCTGAAGCCGCCGGCAACGACGAGGAGCTGTGCGTCGAGCAACGGCGAGTCGTCGTCGGCCAGGTCGAGCAGCGAGGCGATGCGGGCGTCGGCGCCGGCGAGTTCGAGGGCGAACACCGCGTCATGGTCGCGGTTGGTGCCGGGCGCCTGCAGCACGAGGGCGCGCGGTCGGCTCATCGTGCACCTCCGGTCGCGTCGGCGGGTTGCCAGGTCGCACCGTCTGCACCGAACGCAGCCATCGCCGCCTCGAGCGACACCGAGCAGGAACCGATGCGAACGACGGATGTCGCGGTCACGGTGCCCAGCACGAGCACCGACTCGCCGAGCGATTCGGCCAGCCACTCGTGATCGCCGGGTGCGAGCTCGACGACGAACCGGCCGGTGCTCTCGGCGAACAGGGCCACCACCTCGTCCTCGTGCGGCAGCGAAGGTGCGTCGACGCCGAGGCGGCCACCGATCGCCATCTCCGCGAGTGCGACGGCGAGTCCGCCCTCGCTGAGGTCGTGGCAGGCACGGATCCGCCCCGTGAGGATCGCCTGGTGCAGGCGGCGGTAGCGCTCCGGCGCCCGGGCGTCGGGCCCCGGCACGGTGCCGTCGCGCGGGTCGTCGAAGCCGCCGAGCACGGCGCCGAGATGGCTGCCACCGAACTCGGTCGACGTCGCGCCGATGAGGACGAGTTCGTCTCCGACGGCCTTCAGGTCGGGGGTGACGACGAGATCGGCATCCGGCACGTGCGCCACCGCGGTGATCACGAGCGTGGGCGGCACGCTGTGACGCTCGCCGTCGGAGCCGAGGTACTCGTTGTTGAGCGAGTCCTTGCCGCTGACGAACGGTGCGCCGTGAGCGATCGACGACTCGCAGATCGCGTCGACGGTGACCACCAGTTCGCCGAAGGTGCTCGGGCGGCGCGGGTCGCCCCACGAGAAGTTGTCCATGATCGCCACCTGTGCAGGATCGGCACCGACGGCGACCACGTTGCGCAGCGCCTCGTCGACGACCGCATGTGCCATCCGCTCGGGATCTGCCACCCCGTACCACGGGTTCACACCGTGGCCGATGGCGATGCCCACCTTGCCCGAGGGTTCGGCCAGCACCACACCGTCCGCCGGCGCGTCGTTGCCGGCGCCGACGAGCGGCCGCACCACGGTGGTGCCGCGGATCTCGTGGTCGTAGCGGCGGATGATCGCCTCCTTCGAGGCGATGTTCGGGTGTGCGAGCAGGGAGAGCAGGGCGGCAGCCGGATCAGGGCACGCGGGCACGGCGCCGTTGCGTCGCGGCGACGGCAACTCGGCCGGCATGCTGCGCTGCGGGCGGCCGTCGTGGAGGAAGTCGGTGGCGAGCTCGAGCACGAGTACGTCGCCGTGACGCACTCGCAGCACACCGTCGCCGGTGAACGTACCGAGCACCGTGAGCTCGACCCCGTGGCGGCGCGCATGGCGTGCGAGTTCGGGCAACGAGGCGGGCGGGACCGCCACGACCATCCGTTCTTGCGCCTCGCTCAGCCAGATCTCCCATGGCGACAGGCCTGGGTACTTGAGCGGGGCGAGCGCGAGGTCGACATCGGCGCCGGTCTGCTCGGCCATCTCGCCGATCGCTGACGACAGGCCGCCGGCACCGCAGTCGGTGATGGCCGACCAGCAGCCACCGGCGTCGCGCAGCAGGTCGATCAAGAGCTTCTCGGTGATCGGGTCGCCGATCTGCACGCTCGCGCCGGCGACGTCGCCGGTGGTCGCGTCCATCGTGGCGCTCGAGAACGTCGCGCCGCGCAGGCCGTCGCGGCCGGTGCGGCCGCCGAGCACCACCACCAGGTCTCCCGGGTAGGGGCCGGCGGGAGGTGGGACGTCGAGGCCGACGCCGATGCAGCCACAGAACACCAGCGGGTTGGCGGTGTACCCCGGGTCGTAGAGCACCGCGCCGGCGACTGTGGGCAGACCGATCTTGTTGCCGTAGTCGGCGACACCGGCGACGACGCCTTCGCGCACCAGCTGCGGGTGGATCACGCCGGGCGGCAGGAACTCGTGGGCCAGATCGCTGGGCCCGAAGCACAGCACGTCGGTGGTGGCGATCGGGTGGTGGGCTGCCCCCATCACGTCGCGGATGACGCCGCCGACGCCGGTGTTCGCGCCGCCGAAGGGCTCGATGGCCGACGGGTGGTTGTGCGTCTCGGCCTTCACCGCGATGGTGGTGCCGGGCCAGAACGACACGATGCCCGCGTTGCCGACGAACGCACTGCGGACGAACGGGGCGTCGATGCGCTCCGTCGCCTCGCGAAGGCGCGCCAACAGCGACGGTCGCTCGGAGCCGTCGGGCAGGACGACACGGGCGCGGAACGTCTTGTGCGCGCAGTGCTCGCTCCACGTCTGCGCCAGCGTCTCGAGTTCCACGTCGGTGGGCGCCCGGCCCGCCAGTTCGAACCAGTCGGCGATCACGCGCAGCTCGGCCGGGTCGAGCGCCATGCCGCGCTCACGGTTGAGCGCGGCGAGCGCAGTGTCGTCGAGGCCTCGGACCTCGACGTGTTCGACCGGGGCGGGTGTCGAGGCGTGGGCGAACGCCGGCTCGATCGTGCCCAGGGCGACCCGTTCGATCACGGCGTTGGACAGCAGCCGTGTCGCCAGTCGTTCGCGCTCGGACTCGTCGAGGGCTCGCCCAGTCGACGTGCGAACGACGTAGCGGCGCCCGGTGGCCGCGTCGTCGACGGTGAGGCCGAGGGTGGCGGCGACCTCGATCACGGTGGCGGCGACGCTGTCGGTGACACCGGGCAGCAGGGCCGCCTCGATCACGGTGCCGTCGTCGCTGCCGTCCGCGGATGGGTCGCCCCATGAACCGAGCTGGAGGAGCGGGTCGACGAGCACGTCACCGAGCTGGGAGCGGACCTGTTCGTCGAGCGCGCCGGCGACGAAGTAGACGTCGGCGACGTCGATCGCAGCCAGGTCGTCGAAGCCGAGGAGCCGGGCCGAATCGAGCAGCGCAGCGCTCCGCGGGTCGGGTTCGAGGGTCCTCACCGTGAGGCGGTCGACCTCTCGCACACCTGCATCTCGCACTCCCGCGAAGCTATGGCAGGCGCATGTGCGGTGGGTCTCCGGTGAACGAAAAGTAAGCTCCCGTCCTTGTGACCCGCCTCATCTACGTCCGACACGGAGAATCCAACAGCACGGTGGCCCGCGTGATCGGCGGTCCCCGCACGTGCACGGGTCTCTCGCCGCTCGGCGTGCAGCAGGCCCAGGCCCTGCGCGACCGCTGGACCAACGCCCCCGAGTTCACCCCCGACCTCGTGATCGCGAGCCACTTCCCTCGTGCACGGCAGACCGCCGAGATCGTCGCCGAGGCGTTCGGCAGCCCGGAGGTCGTGACCGACGAAGGGTTCGGCGAGCACGACCCGGGGGTCGACTGCGACGGCATGACGATGGCGGCCTTCGTCGAGCGGTGGGGCACCACCTCGTGGGAGGAGGACCCGTTCGGCGTCACGTTCCCCGGCGGTGAAACCCTCGCCGAGTTCCACTTCCGGGTGGGCACCGCAGTACGCCGTCTGGTCGACACCCACCCGGAATCGACGATCCTCATCGCCTGCCACGGCGGCGTGATCGACACCGTGCTGCGTCAGGCGTTGAAGACGGCCCCCACCGGCTCGTTCAACATCAACACGCTCAACACCTCGATCACCGAGCTCGAGTTGGTGCGACCGAATCGCTGGTCGCTGCGCCGCTATGGCGACACGGCCCACCTGCACGGGCTGCCCGCGGCCACGTACGTCGACTGACCGACGACTGACGGCCGGTCGCAGCGGATCGTGCCCGCTCAGGCGGCGGGCGGGCCGGGCAGCGGCCTGCCCGCGAGGTCCTTGCCGAGCATCACGAGGATCGTGGCCTCGCCGAGGCCGTCGGTCGCGCCGGTGATCGGTGCAGGCGTCGGCATCCGCTCCACGGGGATGCCGCCCATCACACGGGCGACGGAGTCAGCGACGGCCTGTGCCTCGGGCCGGGCGTAGATGCGGGTGACGTCGATGATCTCCTCGGGGCCCGCCCCGTTGGTGGGTTCGAGGAGGATGAAGCCGTACTCGGCGAGTGCCTGGGTGAACTTCGTCGCCGCGCCGGGCACGTCGGCAGCGTTGGCGACGATCACCACCGCACCCTGGTTCACGAACGGGAACGTCGTCGTGGTCTCCGGGGGGATCGTCGTCGAGGTCGTGGTGGTCGAGGTGGTGGTCGGCAGCGCCGTCGCGGGCGCCGCGGTCACCGGCACCGTCGTCGCCGACGGGACCAACGGAGCCAGCGTGCTGCCGGCGTCGACCGGTGCGGCCGAGCCGTCGTCAGAGCCCGTGCACGCCGTCGCCACCAACGTCGTCGCCGCCAGGGCCCACAGCGCGGCCGACCGCAGTCGCCGGGTGGCCGAACGGTTCACGTGGGTCTGACGGCCGGACATGCCCGTCAGACTGCCCAGTCGAGCGGCGCCCCACAAGTCACCCCGGTCCGATGCCGCCACGGATCCACTCCTACACTCCCCGCCATGGGGAAGCTGACGGGCCGCACGGCCGTGGTGGTGGGTGGTCACAGCGGGTTCGGTGAGGCGATCAGCCGGCTGTTCGCCGCAGAAGGAGCCAACGTCGTGATCGCGGCACGCCGCCGCGACGTGGTCGACGAGGTGGCCGATTCGATCGGCGGGCTCGGCGTCACCTGCGACATCACCGACGACGCACAAGTGCAGGCCCTCGTCGCCGAGGCCACCGCCGCATACGGCGACCTGCACATCGCGGTCAACTGTGCGGGCTTCGAACAGAGCACCGCGATCGCCGACCTCACGCCCGACCGGCTCGAGGCGATGCACGCCGTCCAACTCACCGGTGCCCTGTACTGCATGCGCCACTTCGGCAATGCCATGGCCGCCCACGGCACCGGCGGCGCGTTCTTGTCGCTGTCGTCGCTGACGGCGCAGAACCCATCGCGTGGACTTGCGGCCTACGCCTCGGCGAAGGCCGGCGTGGAGTACGCCACGAAGATCGCCGCCGTCGAGTACGGCGCGCAGCAGGTGCGCTTCAACACGATCGCGGCATCACTGATCGAGACGCCGATGACGGCCCGCATCTTCAAGGTGGAACCGGCGATCATGGCCCTCAACGAGGTCACTCCGCTCGGTCGCCCGGGCAGCTCCGACGACATCGCCAAGGCGGCCCTGTTCCTCTGCGGGCCCGACGGCGGCTACATCACCGGCCAGACCCTCTGCGTCGACGGGGGCGCCTCGTTGCTGATGCTTCCGACACCGCAGATGTTCGCCGATGTGGCTCGCCGGTGGCAGGAGCAACGCGAGGGATGAGCGCTTGGCGCCCGCTCGGCCGCGTCGTGGTGGTGGGCGCCGGTTCGGCCGGATGCGTGCTCGCAGCACGGCTCAGCGAACGCGACGACGTGCACGTGACGCTGCTCGAGGCGGGGCCCGATCATCGCAGCGCCGACACGCCGCCGGAGATCGCCGGTGCGTCGTTCGTCGCTGCCAAGGACCTGCCGGGCCGATCGTGGCTCGACCTGCTGGCCACCCGCGCCGCCGGTCAGGACCCTCGGGTGTACACCCGCGGCCGGGGCATCGGCGGCTCGTCGGCCATCAACGCGATGGTGGCGTTGCCCGGCCTGCCCGCCGACTACGACGAATGGGTGTCCCGGTTCGGGTGCACGGGATGGGGGTGGGACGACCTTCGACCCTGCTTCGAGCAGAGCGCGCTGGTGCTGCACCGTGCCCCACGGGGCGAGTGGGGTGAGATGTCGATGGCGATGGCCGCTGCGGTGCCTCGTGCGGCCGAGGGCGTGCTGCTCACCCGCACGGCCGACGGTCGTCGGTCGTCGGTGAACGACTGCTACCTCGAGCCGGCACGGGGGAGACACAACCTGACCGTGATCGGCGACGCGCTCGTCGACCGGGTGCTGCTCGACGGCCGGCGCGCGGTCGGCGTCCTGCTCGCCGACGGTCGGCAGATCCCCGCCGACACGGTGATCGTCGCAGCCGGGGCCATCCACTCGCCGGCGGTGCTGCTCCGATCTGGCGTCGACACCCCGGGCGTCGGCGACAACCTGCACGACCACCCCTCGTTCCCGATCGCGCTGCGACGGCATCGGCCGGCGGCGCTCGACGCACTCCCGATCGCGACCGTCGCCATGTTGTCGTCGGAAATGGGCGAGGGCAGCGACGGCGTCGACGATCTGCAGCTGCTCCCCATGGAACATGTCGACCCGTCGATGCCCGATCTCGCGATGGTGATGGCGGCGCTGATGCGATCGCACTCGCGCGGCACGGTGCGTCTGGCATCTTCGGACCCGACGATCGATCCGACGGTCGAGTTCGACATGCTCTCCGACGGACGGGACGTGGCACCGATGACGGCAGCGATCGACGCCGTCGAGCAGGCGCTCGCGCATCCGGCGTTCGCCGCGGTCGGCGAGGTGTTGCCGTACGACCGCTCGCCCGACGGAGTGCGGGCGGCCCTCGGCGACTACGTGCACGCGGCCGGCACCTGTGCGATGGGCACGGTGGTCGACACGCGCTGCGGCGTGATCGGCTACGAGGCCCTGCTGGTGTGCGACGCCTCGGTGATGCCGCAGGTGCCGCGTGCCAACACGCACTGGCCGACGGTCGCCGTCGCCGAACGCCTCGTCCAGCTGATCTGACGCACCGCGTATCGTCGACCGTTCGGGGTGGGCCGTCGCCTACGGTGCCGGCATGCCTGCCACTGCGCCCTGCCCCGTCCATCGGGCCGTCGTCGCTCGCCCGTTCGGTGCGGTGCGGTCGTGAGCCGGCTCGACGACGTCGGCGATCGTGAAGGCTGGCGATGCTGGCTGTGCGATCAACCGGTCGATCGAGACATGAACGTGAACGACCCGCGAGGCCCGAGCGTCGACAGCGTGACCACGAAGGCCAAGGCGAAGAAGGACAAGGGCACCGTCGTCGAACGGCTCGCGCACCGGGCGTGCAACACCCGCAAGGGAGCGGTGGCCGCGGTCGTGCCGTGGGCCGAGCACCTGTTCGTCGTCGACCCGGCCCCGATCATCGCGACCGTGGAGACGCTGGAACGCAAGGGCGGGCGAGCCGTCGTGGCCCGCTGTCCCAGCCGCGACGACGCCGACGCGGCAGCCACCTGGCTCGCCGATCGCGTCTCCCGGCTGAGTCCCGGCACCGGGCTGCGCGCCGAGGTCGACGCCGGCGGCGGACAGTTCCTGGTGGTCCTTCGCGCCTGAGCGATCAGCTCAGCAGAGGCCGAGCAGCTCCTGCATGCTCTCCTGCAGCAGGTCGGTCATCAACCACAGGTCGGGCACCAGTTCGCGACATGCGATGAACCCGAAGTCGAGATTGCCGTTGTAGCTCTGCACGGTCATGTTCAACCCCTGGCCGTCGGCGAGCGCGCTCACGGGGTAGAAGTGCTGCAGCTGCGCACCGGCGGAATACAGCGGGTAGTTCGGGCCCGGCACGTTGGAGATGATCAGGTTGAACGGCGGGTTCATCCGATCGGCGATGCGGAGGCGGCTGTACATGCGCATCGCACGCGCCGCGACGGCCGGTGGGGCGAACTGCGTGAAGTCCTGCAGGGTCTCGGCCGGGATCGCGGCGAAGTTCTCCTTCGCTGCCGTCATGCTCTGCTGCACCCGCTGCAACCGCTTCACCGGGTCGGCCTCGTTGGTGGCCAGGTCGGCCAGCAGCGCGGACACGCGGTTCTGATACGCGTCGGTTTCCGAGCCGCTCCGGACGCTCACGGGCACCATCGCGATCAGGCTCTCGTCGGGCAGGCAGTCGTGCTTGTCGAGGTAGCCGCGCAGGGTGCCCGAGCACAACGCCATGACGACGTCGTTGAACGTGCAGCCGAACTGGCGACGCACCCGCTTCGCATCCTCGAGCGAGACGGTGGTGTAGGCGAACCGGCGGTGCGGGGTGATCGCCTGGTTCCACGGGGTACGCGGCGCCTGCGTGGGCGGCAGCGACGGGGCCTTGTCGTCGTCGCGCCCGTACTGCGAGCGCAGTCGCTGCCGCATCAGGTTGCCCATCGGGCCAGGCATCGGTTGGGCGATGAGATCGGCGAGCGCCCGGAGGCCGCCCGAGCGGGTCATCGACGCGAGTTCACGGGTGGAGCGCACGCTGAGGCGGACGAACTTCTCCGGCCGCTTGATGTACTCCTTCATCGTGATGCGGAGCAGGTCCTCGTCGCTCGGGATCTCGTCGGGCACCCACGGCGCCGGTTCCCCCGACGGGCGGAAGTCCGGGTCGGTGTCGAGGATCGCGGCGAGCATCTGCGCGCCAGCCGCGCCGTCGATGGTGGCGTGGTGCACCTTGGTGAGCTGTGCGATGAGCCGACCGTTGTCGACGCCTTCGATCACGTACAGCTCCCAGAGCGGACGGTTGCGGTCGAGCGGGCGGGCGACGATGCGGCTGACGACCTCGGCGAGTTGCTCGGGTGTGCCGGGCGGTGGCACTGCGTGGTGGCGCACGTGGAAGTCGATGTCGAACTCGGGGTCCTCGATCCAGTACGGCAGGTCGAGACCGAGCGGCACTTCGACGAGCCGGCGACGGAACGGGGCGAGCTGGTCCATCCGTTCGAGGATGATCCGTTTGGTCGCTTCGAGTCCCGCGCCGCCCGGCACGCCCGTCGGGTCGTAGATGTTCATCGACGACACGTGGCCGAAGACGGCCGCCGTCTCCATGTTGAGGAAGCTGACGTCGATCCCGCTCAGTTGCTTCATGTCGGCAGCGTACGACGGATGAAGGAGGAAGTCGATTGCCGGTGACGTGGCCGTCGAGGGCGTGCCTGCCTCGTTGTCCGGCCTCGTCCGGCGGCGTCCGGCGGCGTCCGGCGGCGTCCGGCCGGTGATCAGCGGGCGTGCTCGGCCAGCGGGAAGATGCTCGGCCACTCGTCAGCCGCTTCGGTGAGCAGCGCATCACGGGCGTCGGGCGTCATCGGCCGGAACCCCTGAGCGGCGGCGAGCACGGCGGGCAGGATCGACACGTCGCCGGGGGTGCACAAGGCCATGACCCCCGGCGTCGACAGGGTGAAGTCGACGGCGCGCTGGAGCAGGGCCTCATCGGTGAACGGTTCGTACCAGGGGTTGGCGGTCTTTTCGCGGTCGCCCCACGGTCGCCACGCACCGGCCTTGATCGCCATGACGGCGACATCGCGGCGGGCGCACTCCTCGAAGAGTGCGGCGAGGTCCGCGGCGTACTGCGGGTCGGCGACGGCCCGGGGGTAGACGGGGAGCATCACCGAGTCGAGGTCGTAGCGCTTCACGGCCTCGAGCTGTGCGGCAGCGGTGCCGAGGTCGTGGCCGGTGATGCCGACGAAGCGGGTGAGTCCCTCATCGCGGGCGCGCAGGATGGTCTCGAACGCGCCGGCTCGGGTCTCGAGGTCGTCGAGGCTCACGACGCCGTGCACCTGGTAGAGGTCGAATGCATCGCAACCGAGCCGACCGAGCGAGTTCTCCAGTTCGGCCCGCACGCCGTCGGGATTCCTGCGGCCGGTCTTCTCGCCGACGAACAGGCGATCGCGGTTCGCTGCCACGAGCGGACCGGCGACCACCTCGGCGCGGCCGTACGAGGGGGCGATGTCGACATGGTTCACGCCGGCCTCGAGCGCCAGGTGGAAGGCCCGTTCGGTCGTCTCCTCGTCGGTGTTCCAGAACATGGCGCCACCGAGGATCGCGAGGGACGACTGGTGTTCGGTGCGGCCGAGCCGACGAGTGCTGAGTGCCATGCGTCGACTGTACGCCCGGGTCCGACGCGGGTGGTGAGGCGACGGCGCGGGTGGGGTCGGTGACGGGACCAAATGCCGTGGTTGCCGTCGGCCTGCCTGGGCACTGTGAAGTCATGACCGATCTCCCCATCACCACTGCCGACGAACGACCATGGAGCGACGACGAGGTCGAGGACCCCGCCCTCGACCTCACCGTGACGATCGACGAACGGGTCCTGCGCGACGCCTCCGAAGCCGACGCACTCGACCAGCGCCTCGAGGTGCCGGTCGACGATCCCGACGACCGCTGATCGTCAGTCCCTCCTGCGGAGGTACACGAACCAATAGGTCGCGCCCACCAGGACCGACCCACCGACGACGTTGCCGAGGATCACCGGCAGCAGGTTGTGGGTGATCGAATGTGCCCAGGTGAGATCCTCCGGCACCGACACCCCGGCGTCGACGACCCGGTCACGGTGGAGGAGCGCCACCGGCAGCAGGTACATGTTGGCGATGCTGTGCTCGAAGCCGCCGGCGACGAACGCACTGACGGGCAAGATGACGACGAGCACGCGATCGGTGACCGAACGGGCCGACAACGTCATCCAGACCGCGAGGCAGACGAGCACGTTCGCGACGACGCCGGACGCGATCGCCTGGCCGACGTCGAGGGAGGCCTTCGTCGCGCCGATCTCGACGGCTCGCCGTCCGATGGCGCCACCCGACCCGTCGAGCGTTCCCGACCAGACGACGAGGACGGCGAGACCCACCGCACCGCCTGCGTTGCCCAGGAGCACGACCGCCCAGTTCCGCAGCAGCGCGCGGACACGAACCCGCCGGCTGGCGACCGCCATCACCAGCAGGGCGTTCCCGGTGAACAGCTCGGCACCACCGACGACGACGAGGACGAGCCCGAGCGAGAACACGACGCCGCCCAGCACCCGGGACACAGCGAAGGACAGGTCGGGGTCGGCGGTCGCCACCGTGGCGAACATCGCGCCGAACCCGATGAACGAGCCAGCCAACACCGACAGGGCGATCAGGCGATCGAGAGGTAGCGATGCCTTGACGACGCCGAGATCTTCGGCGCGGCGGGCCATCGCCGCCGGCAGCAGCGCGTCCAGCCCCAACGGGGTGGCGAGCGCCGGGTCGCTGGATCCGTCGACCACGACGGGGTCGCTCAGAGCTGGTCGTCGAGCGAGGGGGTGCCGGCGAGCGGCCAGGCGCTGTGGTCGGTGACGTGGAAGCGTCGGCCGGAGACCTCTTCGGCGACGATGCGCACGAAGTCGAACTTCGGCGACGCGTTCCACGGGAACAGCGGCAGGCGCTCGGCCCGGTCCTTGTCGAGCCATCCCTCGATCTGCTCGGCCATGCCCTTCACGACGACGCTCCACGCCTCACCGGCGGCGGCGTCGTAGCCGTCGATCTCGAAGGCGACGCCGTAGCCCAGCACCGATGCGGCGAGCTTCGTGCCCGCCGAGGTGCGGAAGACGATCTCGCTGTCGTCGACCACGTAGTTGATCGGGAAGATGTCCGGATGGTTGGCGATCGAGACGGCGAGTCGACCGACCTCGTGGTCGCGCAGCAGCTGCCAGCACTCGTCGAGGCTGAGGATGAGCGTCCCTGTGTAGGGATCGAGCGTGGTCTCGGTGGCTCCAGTGACATCCATCGTTTCCTCCAAGGTCTGCAGGGCGGGGCCTGTCGGGGCGTCGCGTCGTCGTGTCCGTTCGTGCGATCGTGCGCCACGGGGGCGGTCGGGGGCAGGGGAGGAGGGGAGCTGGTTCCGGGACCTCCGACCCTGGCGCAGCTGCGATACTGCGGCCATGAGCACCGTCGACGGTCCCCGCCCCATCGGATACGAGCTCGGGTTGCACGAGCTCGGCGACGGGTGCCACGCGTACCTCCAACCCGATGGCGGGTGGGGCTGGAGCAATGCCGGTCTGGTGGTGGGCGACGGGTTGTCGCTGCTCGTCGACACCTTGTTCGACCTGCACCTCACGCGACGGATGCTCGACGCGATGTCGCCCGTCACCCGTTCAGCGCCCATCGGCACACTTGTCAACACCCACGCCAACGGCGACCACTGCTACGGCAACCAGTTGGTCGACCAGGCCGAGATCATCGCCACGGTGGCGACCGCGCACGAGATGACCGAGGTGCCGCCGGCGATGCTCGCCGCGCTCAACGGCGCACCCGGCGAGGTGGGCGACCTGTTCCGGTCGTTCTTCGGCGCGTTCGACTTCGAGGGGATCGACATGAAGTTGCCCACGCGCACGTTCGAGAAGCGCCTCGACATCGAGGTCGGCGGGCGCGCCATCGAGCTGATCGAGGTCGGTCCGGCTCACACCGCGGGCGACACGATCGTGGTGGTGCCCGATGCAAAGGTGGCGTACACGGGCGACATCTTGTTCATCGGCGGGACGCCCATCGTGTGGGCCGGACCCCTGTCGAACTGGGTGGCTGCCTGCGACCTGATGTTGGGCATGGACATCGAGACGGTCGTGCCCGGCCATGGCCCGCTCACCGACAAGGGCGGTGTGGCGGAGGTGCGCGACTACCTCGCATTCGTCGACGGCGAGGCCACCGCCCGTCAGCACGCCGGCATCGATGCGTGGGACGCCGCCCAGGAGATCGCCCGTGAGATCGGGATCAACCCGTCGTTCGAGCGACTCGGCGAGTTCGGCCGCATCGCGGTGAACGTCGAGACCGTGTACCGGAGCCTCGACCCCTCCCATCGCACGCCCGACGTCGTCGAGCAGTTCCGTCGGATGGCCCGCATCGAGGCGGGCGCCGCGCACGGATGACGGTCCCGGCGCACGACGTCGCGATCATCGGCGACGGGCCCGCGGCGCGGGCGCTCGGCCGGGCCTGCCGTGGGCGCGGGCTCGACGTGGTGGTGATCGGCCCCGACCGGCCGTGGACGTCGACGTTCGGAGCCTGGAGCGACGAGGTCGGCGAACACCGAGACGCATTCGCCGTGGAGTCGGCGATCGACGTGGTCGCGGTCGGTCGGCGTCGACTGCAGCGCACCTACGGCGTGTTCCACAACCAGCGGTTGCGCACGTCGCTCGACGTCGCACCGCGGCTCGTCGACACGGTCACCGACGTCCGCCATCACCTGTGGGGCGCCGCGGTGCACACCGGCAGCGGGTCGAAGCTGACGGCTCGACTCGCAATCGATGCTGCCGGCGCCGGTGGCGTCGCGCTCGACCGGTCCGCGGGCCGCGTTCCCCCGTCGTTCCAGACGGCCTACGGTCTCGTCCTCCCCGAGCGACCCGACGTCGGCGGCGACGTCGCGGTGCTGATGGACTGGCGGTCGGCGACGGACGACCCCGAACCGACCTTCCTGTACGTGCTGCCGTTGGAGAGCGGTCGATGGTTGGTCGAGGAGACGTCGCTCGCACGTCGGGTGCCGATGGGCAGCGACGAGCTGCGGCGTCGACTGGCGATCAGGCTCGGCCGTGATCACACCGACCGTGCCGAACACGTCGAGCACGTTCGCATCCCGATGCGGCCGGGTCTGCCGTCGCTGCTGCAGCCGACCGTCGGCTTCGGCGCCGCCGCCGGGTACGTGCACCCAGCGACGGGCTACTCGGTCACGGCGTCGCTGCGTGCGGCCGACCGGGTGGCGGGCTCGATCGCCGATGCGCTCGCCACCGATGCGTCGCCGGCGCAGGCCGCCCGTGCGGTGTGGCAGCGCGTCTGGCCCGGCGAGCACCGTCGGGCACGGGCGCTCCACGACTACGGCCTCGCCGCGTTGCTGCGGATGGACGCCTCCGACATCGGTGTGTTCTTCGACTCGTTCTTCTCGCTGCCGGACGACGTGTGGGCGCCCTACCTGCGGGTCGACACCACGCCGGCCGAGGTGGCGCGGGCGATGAGCGGCGTGTTCAGCCGTGTGCCGTGGCCGCTGCGTCGTCGGCTGGCGACGGGGAGTCCCGCGGCATTCGCCCGCCTGGTGCGCTGACGTCACCGCCCGCTGCCACGACAGCGTCACCGGCGGCGGCAGCCAGGTCCTTGCGGTGCTGACGGATGCTCCGCCGCACGGCGAGCACCCAGCCCACTGCGGCGCACGCGGAGAAGATCCACCACTGCACCATGTACGACAGGTGCGGTCCCTCGCTCAGCTCGGGGTCGGGGAGCGGGATCGGCAGGGCGCCCTGGTCGGGGTCGGCGGCGAGCAGGTCGACGTACACCGACAGCACCGGGGCGGGGAGCTGTTCGGCGAGCCGGGGGATGTCCACCCGGAACAGCTCGGTCAGTTCACCGTCGGCCTCGGTGAGGCCGCCGAGCGAGCGTGCCTGCGTCTCGCGCAGGCGCCCGGTGACCTCGACGACGCCCGTGGCGGGCGCGGGCACCGGTTCGGTGTCGGGGACGAAGCCGCGGTTGATCAGCACCAGTCGACCGTCGTCGAGCTCGAGCGGGGCGACGACGTTCACGCCGGTGACGCCGCCCTGGGAACGATTGACGATCACGACCTGCTCGTCGGCGAGATAGGTGCCGGTGGCCGTGACGGTACGCCACTGGACGTCGGCCGGGTCGGTGTCGTCGTTGACGACGTCCCCGACCGGCACGATCGGCTCCGACGAACGAGCACGCACCTCGGCGTTGAACTCGCGGCGGTCGTCGAGCCGGTGCTTCTGCCAGAGGCCGAGGTTCACCATGAGCACGATCAGCGCGAGCACGAGCAGATGGAAGCCGAGCCACTTGGGCTTGAAGAGGAAGCGGTACATCGTCAGGTGCGGTCCCAGAGCATGCGGTGGTCGGCCTCGGTCTCGAACAGCGCCTGGGCGGGGGTGCGACGGTCGATGTGGCCGATCAGGCCCTTGTACACGCCGAAACCGCAGAGTTCCTGCAGCTCGGGCGAGAAGGTGCGCACGATGTCGAGCGGCAGCCCCAGTTGCTGGTTCTCCTGCTGACGGATCCAGCCGGCGCAGTAGTTCATCGCGATGCCCATGCGGCGCTGGTCCGTGACGTTCGCACCGCCGCCGTGCCACAGCGACCCGTGCCAGACGAGGATGCTCCCGGCGGTCATCTCGGCACAGATGCTGTCGTAGCGCTGCCCGTAGACGGGGGAGTGGTCGAGCACGTGGCTCCCGGGGATGATGCGGGTGGCACCGTTGGCCTCGGTGAAGTCGGTGATCGCCCACATGCTGTTCGCAGTGATCGCTCGGTGCGGCTTGGGCAGCGGCATCACCTGGTCGTCCGCGTGGATCGGTTGGGCCGTCTCGCCCGGGCCGATCGTGATGCTCGACAGGCTGCTCACGAGCGGGCTGTCGCCCATCAGGTGGCGCATCAGCGGGAGGACCACCGGGTGCACCGGGATCTGCCGGTACAGCTCGCCGTGGGCGAGCAGGTTGTAGACACGGTGTGTCGCCCGGCCCTCGAACCCGTTGGTGCCGGGCCCGATCTGCAGCAGCGTCTCCAAGCGGCGGACATCGGCATGCAGCGCCGCGGCGGTGTCGGCGTCGAAGGCGTCGCGCACGACGGTGTAGCCGTCACGGTCGAGGTTCGCCTGATGGGCCGCGAGTGCGGGATCGTCGAGCGTCGTGCTCATGGGGGCGACGCTACTGTCGCCCCGTGTCCGATCAGCAGCCGTCCACGTCCGACCGACCGATGGCACTCGTCACGGGCGCCGGGAGCGACGGCGGTATCGGTTTCGCCGCCGCACGCCGTTTCGCCCGCGCCGGGATGCACGTGGTGCTGGTCGCCACGTCGGACCGCATCCACCGGCGCGCCGCCGAGCTCGTGGTCGAGGGCGGGTCGGCCGAGGGTGCGGTGTGTGATCTCCGCGACGAGGCGGCCGTCGGCGAACTGGTGTCGTCGCTGGCGTCCACGGGGAGGCTCGAGGTGTTGGTGAACAACGCCGGGATGACCTCCGTCGGCGCCGGGGTCGACGCCGCAGGGCTCGTCGAGGAGCTCACCCTCGCCGAGTGGGACGACACCCTCGCCCGCAACCTCACCACCTCGTTCCTGGTCTGTCGTTCGGTGGTGCCGATCATGCGGGCCGAGGGGTACGGCCGGATCGTGAACGTCGCGTCCACCACCGGTCCCGTGTCGGCATTCGAGCGAGCGGGTGGCTACGCAGCGGCGAAGGCCGGCATGGTCGGCCTCACCCGGGCGCTGGCGTTGGAGGTCGCGTCGGCCGGCATCACCGTGAACGTGATCGCGCCGGGGTGGATCGACACCCCGTCGGCCACCGACGGCGAGCGTCGCGCCGGCGTCGCCTCACCGGCGGGGCGCAGCGGGACCGCCGACGAGGTCGCCGCAGCGATCGAGTTCCTCGCGAGCCGCGATGCCAGCTACATCACGGGCACGCTGCTGCTCGTCGACGGCGGCAACCACGTCGTCGAGGACCTCGCCGGCCGCTGAGCCGGCAGCTCGGTCGATCGGCTCAGTCGTTGACCCTGCCGTCGATCAGTTCGCGGATGATGTCCGCCTGGCCGGTGTGCTGAGCGGTCTCCTCCACCATGTGGGCGGTGATCAGACGGAGTGAGTCCAGCCCGTCCTCGCCCGGATTGGGGATCGCAGCGAGCGTCGACAGGTCGGTGCACCCGCGGACGATCTCGTCGCTGCGGGCACACGCGGTCCGGTAGCCGGCGACGACGTCCTCGATCGACGCCGACGGCGGTGCGCTCATCGCCATGTCGGGCTCGATCGATGCCCCGAGGAACACGAACTCGAACCAGTGTCGTTCGACCCCGGTGAGGTGGTGCACCAGCCCGAGCAGGTTCGTCCCCGACGGCACCATCGGCCGACGCGCCTGTTCGTCGGTGAGTCCGTCGAGGGCCGCCACCATCAGCCGTCGGTGCTTGGCCAGG
The DNA here is from genome assembly GCA_963169665.1 of Actinomycetota bacterium. Taxonomy (GTDB): domain Bacteria; phylum Actinomycetota; class Acidimicrobiia; order Acidimicrobiales; family Ilumatobacteraceae; genus VFMC01. The sequence goes on from CAUJET010000150.1 coordinate 24,967, forward strand.
TAACGCAACAGCACGTCGCGCTCGGAGTGGACGAGGTCGACCTCACCGTTGCTCATGCCGTGGTTGTACACCCGACGACCTCTCGTGGCGACCGGCATTCCGCGATGTCGGATACTCGCCCGGGGGTGATCGACGGCGACGGATAGCCTCGACGGGCCATGAGTACGGTCCTCGACGCGATCATCCCGGCGCGCCTGGGACCGAGATACCGGCGTCTGCTCGCGTCGTCGTGGATCACCAACTTCGGTGACGGCATCGGTCTCGCGGCCGGGCCGCTGCTCGTGGCCTCGCAGACCGACGATCCCCTGCTGGTGGCCATGGCCTCGCTGCTGCAGCGCCTGCCGTGGCTGCTGTTCGGCCTGTACGCCGGGGTCATCGCCGACCGCCACGATCGCCGCCTCATCAGTGCGTTCGCGAACATCGCCCGCGGCGCGGTGCTCGCCGTGGTCGTGGCGATGGTGGTGCTCGACGCCGTGAACGTGGGTGTGGTGCTCGTCGCGATGTTCCTGCTCGGCACTGCGGAGGTGTTCGTCGACACGACCGCGAACACCCTGCTGCCGATGATCGTCGAGCCCGAAGACCTCGGGATCGCGAACGCCCGGATCATGGGCGGTCACATCGTCGTCAACCAGCTCGCCGGACCGCCGATCGGCGCGTTCCTGTTCGCGGTGGGCATCGCCTGGCCGCTCGCCGCACAGGTGGTCCTGTTCGTCGCTGGAGCGCTGCTGCTGGTGCGTATCCCGTTCCCGCTCCCCGTGCGGCCCGACGGGGAGCGACATGCACGCCGCGAGATCGCCGACGGGCTGCGCTGGCTGTGGGAGCACGGCCCCGTGCGCACGCTCACGATCACGGTCGTCACGTTCAACGTCACCTTCGGCGCCACGATGTCGGTGATGGTGCTGTACGTGCGCGAGCAGCTCGGCCTCGGCGACATCGGCTTCGGTGTGCTCACGACGATGAGCGCGCTCGGTGGGTTGCTCGGTTCGTGGGGCTACGGCTGGCTCCAGCGTCGGCTGAGCCTCGGCAACATCATGCGTGCCGGGCTCGTGATCGAGACCGGCACACACCTCACGCTGGCTCTCACCTCCACCGCCGCGGTCGCGGCCGCGGTGCTGTTCGTGTTCGGCATCCACGAGGCAGCGTGGGGCACCACCGCGGTCACGATCCGTCAGCGCGCCGTGCCGACCGAGCTGCAGGGTCGGGTGAGTGCCGCATACATGCTGGGGGTGTTCGGCGGTCTGGTCGTGGGGTCTGCGCTCGGGGGCCTGATCGCGCAGGCCTGGAGCGTCACCGGTGTGTTCTGGTTCGCCTTCGTCGGATCGGCGATCATCCTGGTCGTGATCTGGCGGAGCCTCGAACGGATCGCCCACGTCGAACCCGCCTGATCGGTCGGGCAGCTGGCGCCCGGGCGCGGGTGGGTCGGCCAGGGGCCGCGGCGTTAGGGTCGGCGACCGATGAGCGACCACCATCTGGCACCCGATTTCCTGACCCCTGCCTGGCTGAGCGAGGTGCTCGGCCACGAGGTCGCCGCGTTCGGCGTCCGTCGCATCGGCGACGGACTCGTGGGCATGAACCTGCGGCTGGCGATTTCGTACGCGTCGGCCGATGCCGTCGGTGCCGGTGCGCCGGCGACCGTGGTCGCCAAGCTGCCGTCCCCCGATCCGACGAGCCGTGCGACCGGGATCGCGCTGCGCAACTACGAGCGCGAGGTGAAGTTCTACCGAGACCTCGCCGGCACGCTCGACATCCGCGTCGCGCACTGCCATCACGCCGACTGGGACGAGGCGAGCGGTGACTTCGTGCTCGTGCTCGAGGACCTCGCACCCGGCGAGCAGGGCAACCAGCTCACCGGGTGCAGCGTCGAGCAGGCGCGCACTGCGGTGGTGGAGCTGGCCAAGCTGCATGGCCCCCGATGGAACGACCCGACGCTGCACGACATCGAGTGGCTCAGCCGGCGCACCGGGCCCGAGGACACCCAGCAACTCGCAGGCCTGTGGGCCATGCTCCTGCCCGGCTTCATGGCCACCTACGCGAAGTACCTGAGCAGCGAGGCACAGGACCTCATCACCCGGTTCTCCGACCGCATCGGCGATTGGGTCGACGGCCGCGACGGCGCATGGACCGTCACCCACGGCGACTACCGCCTCGACAACCTCATGTTCGCCTCGGCCGCGGGTGGCTACCCGGTCGCGACGGTCGACTGGCAGTCGCCCGGTCACGCCCAATCCACGGGCGACGTCGCGTACTTCATGGGGGCCGGCCTGCTGCCCGAGCATCGGCGCGAGGTGGAGCGTTCGTTGGTGGACGAGTACGGACACGCGCTCGCCGGCTACGGCATCGATCTCGACGGGGCCTGGCTCTGGAAGCACTACTGCCGCGATGCGTACGCCGGCGTCGTGATGAGCGTGGTCGCGTCGCAGATCGTGGAGACCACCGACCGGAGCGAGTCGCTGTTCGTGGCGATGGCCACCCGCCA
>CAUJET010000151.1 GCA_963169665.1 Actinomycetota bacterium
CATCTCTCATCGCCAGGTCGCTCAGCCGCTCCGCGATGAGAGATGCGGGCGTCACCGCCACTCATCGCTCATCTCGACGAGGTCTGGGGTGTCAGGCCGTGACGGCGCGGATCTCCACGGGGATCGCGCTCATCACCGGCATGCCGGTGATGGGGTCGTAGCCACTGTCGACGTCGATCAGCGCCGAGGTCGTCGAGCCGAACTCGCTCAGCACGCCGGGCTCGTCGGGCAGGCCGCCCCACGCGTGCGCCATCGAGATGACCCCCTGCCGCACGTCGGGCGACGACTTCACCACCGCACGGATCGCACCGCGCGGCGAGGCCACCTCGATCGTGCCTCCGTCGGCCACACCGGCGGCGAGCAGGTCGTCGGGGTGCATGTGGGCGAAGTTGGTGCCCTCACGCGAGCGCAGCACCTCGAGCTCGCGGCCCGACGAGTTGAACACGCTCTTCAGCCGGCGCGAGGTCACCCGGTACGTGTGGCGCTCGGGATCGAACCCGGCGATCACCGAACCGGACGTCGTCTCGAGGAACACCTGGGCGAGCTCGTCGGCGATGCCGTCCGGAGCGACGTCGAGCCGGGCGGTCGTGCCCGGATCCGCTGGAGCCACGACCGTGGCCAGCTCGGGGTGCACCCGCGCACCGTGGGCCCGGACGTCGTCGAGCGGCACCTTCGCGTTCGCGTAGATGAGATCGAGCACGTCGTCCGCGTCGACGGGTGCGCCCGGATCGATCGTGCCGCCGGGCAGCGTGATGGTGACGCCCAGGCGTGCGGCGACCTCGCTGTAGAGCTGCCACTCCTGCCACAGCTCGCCCTCGGCGCGCAGCACCGCCGGTGTGTAGTTGGTGTAGGCCTGCGGGAACCAGCGATCGATCGTGGTCGGCACGTCGGGCCGTTCGAGGCTGAGGGTGCTCGCGATCACGTAGTGCGCCGTCTTCGCCGTGGCCGACATGTTGGCGTCGACCACCACGTGCAGGTCGAGCTGCTCGAGCGCCTGGACGGTCTTGCGTTGGTCGGGCCAGGCGACGACCGGGTTGCCGCCCAGGGTGAACAGGGCGTGCACCTGCCCCTCGCCCTCGAGGAGGATCTCGTCGGCCAGCGCGCTGGTGTTGGCCTCACCGCGGAACGAGTGGAGGTTGCGCACGCGGGCCGCCGTGCCCTTGGTGAGGCCCTCGATGTTCGGCCCGACGGGCTGGGCGCGCACCGGCCCGGGAGGCGTCATCGATCCGCCCGGGTTCTCGATCGCGTCACCGGCCCGGTGGTAGCGGCCGAGCAGGGTGTTGATCGCCATCGAGAGGTGCTCGCTGAGCATCGAGTGGGGCGCCATGTTCGGCCCCGTGCCGGTGCTCACCGCGCCGCGTCGACGCCCGCCGAACTGGCGTGCGGCTTCGATCACGTCGGCCGCCGGGACCCCGGCGCGGCGCTCGACGTACTCGGGCGTGAACGGGTCGACCGCTGCCGCGAGTTCGTCGAGCCCGGTGACCCACCGGTCACAGAACTCGCGATCGATCAGGTCGTCGACGAACAGCTGGCGGATGATGCCGGCCAACAGGGTGGGGTCTTCGCCCGGCCGCACCTGCAGGTGCAGATCCGCGTATGCAGCGAGCTCCGTGCGCCGCGGGTCGATCACGATGAGGTACATGCCGCGGGCCTTGGTGGCCCGGAGCCGCACCAGCGGGTTGTAGCTCGGCACCCCGCCCGGGTACGAGTACGTGCTCACCAGGGTGTTGCAGCCGATCACCATCGCGGTGTCGCTGGTCTCGAAGTCGTGGACGCCGGCGAGCCACACGCCGTGGCGCAGCGGCGCAGCGCCCTTGGCCGGCTGGTCGATGCTGCTCGACGTGTAGAAGCTCGTCGACCCGATCGCCTGGTGGAACGCCTTGGCCACCGGGAGGCCGGTGGCGTTCTGATAGGCGGCCGTGCCGCAGTAGGTGGCCAGGCTCCGCGCACCGTGGCGCTCGAGGACCCTCGCGACCCGGTCGGCGATCTGGTCGAACGCCAGCGCGCCCGCGATCGGGTCGAACCCACCGGGTGCCCGCACCATGCTCTGGCGCAGCCGGCCCTCGTGGTGGTGCTGGTCGCCGAGGTGGCGCCCCTTCACACACGTGTACCCGGCGTACATCGGATCGTCCTGCACCCCGCGCACGCCGGTGACCCGCTCGCGGCCGTCGGCGTCGACCGCGACGTCGACGTCGATCGCACACCCTGCATGGCAGAAGCGGCAGAACGACCGTCGCGTCTCGGTCTGCTGTGCTCGTTCACCGGTCATCGCAACCCCCATTGCCGTCGACTCGCTCCGCAACGTACCGCCTGGAACGCGGACGAGCCGCCCCGGAGGGCGGCTCGTGCGGAGGTCGGAGTGTGCACCTCGGCGGCATGCCGACGAGGGACGCACGGGTTTCGTCAGAACTTGAAGAAGATCTCCGTGAGGATGAGGAAGATCGCCCAGAGGCCGAAGGCCGCGATGAGCGGGTTGCGGACGCCGGGGCCGTCGTACAGGACGTTGAGGCCCTTGTTCGGCTGCGTCTTCCACGGCATGAGGCCGAGCGCGTTCACCTCGAGCACGGCGATCAGCACGAGGGCGATCAGCCAGAACGTGCCCATCTCGCCACCGCTGAGCTCCGCGCCCTGCGTGAGCGAGTGGCCCTTGTAGACCATGAAGAACAGCATCGACACCGAGAAGATCGTGTTCTGACGGCTGGCCATCATCGCCTTGCGGCCGGCGGCCGCGGCAGCCGGGTTGGCCTCGCCACCGGCGAGCAGCGTCGCGGCGTTGGCGAGCACGATCTTCTGGTTGCGCCAGATGACGCCCCACACGTTGAGCATCATGATCGTGCCGAGCAGCATGCCCACGCTGATCGCGATGCCGCCGGCGCTCTTGCCGAAGCCGTCGAAGAAGTACTCCTCGGTGACGACGGTGATGAGGATGCCGGTCACGAACGTGCTGACGGCGGCCCAGCGGAACCACCACAGCGCCTTGCGGGCGACCTTGTCGATGGCGATGTTGCGGGCCTTGGCCTCGTCACCGAATGCGGCGAACGCCGGCACCTGGACGAAGTTGAAGTAGTAGAGCAGGCCGATCCACATGATGCCGACCAGGATGTGCAACCAGCGGAACCCGAACGAGCCGAGACCGTTGCGACTGAAGAAACCCAAATACTCAGCGAGCACTTTCCGTACCCCCTCCTTGTGAAATTCCGAACGGTTGGTGAACGTAGCACCGACCCCGAAGACCGCGCGCCATTCGACGCGCAACTGCAACGCACGAGAACGCGGTGAGAACCACGCGGCAACCGCGGCGGTCGGCGGCGCCGCCGGTCGCACTAGCCTCGGAGCCGCCATGGCTCACGAATTCATCTACACCTGCTACAAGCTCGCCCGCCACTACCCGCCCGACCGCACGGTGCTCGAGAACATCTCGCTGTCGTTCTACCCGGGCGCCAAGATCGGCGTGCTCGGCTCCAACGGCGCCGGCAAGTCGAGCCTGCTGCGGATCATGGCCGGCCTCGACGACGGCTACTCGGGCGAGGCCCGGCTCAACCCGGCCTTCAGCGTCGGCTACCTCGCGCAGGAGCCGCAGCTCGATCCGGACAAGGACGTGAAGGGCAACGTCATGGACGGCGTCGCCGGCGTGCAGTCGATCATCGACCGCTACAACGAGGTCATGGCCATGTGGGCCGACCCGGACGCCGACTACGAGAAGATCGGTGCACTGCAGGCCGAGCTCGAGGACAAGATCGCCGCGACCGATGCGTGGAGCCTCGAGCGCAACGTCGAGATCGCGATGGACGCACTCCGCTGCCCGCCCGACGACGCCGACGTCACGAAGCTCTCCGGTGGCGAGCGCCGCCGCGTCGCGCTCTGCCGGCTGCTCCTCAGCCACCCCGATCTGCTGCTGCTCGACGAGCCCACCAACCACCTCGACGCCGAGAGCGTCGACTGGCTCGAGCGGTTCCTCCAGGAGTACTCCGGCACCGTGGTCGCGATCACCCACGACCGCTACTTCCTCGACAACGTCGCCAAGTGGATCCTCGAGCTCGACCGCGGGCGCGGCTTCCCGTTCGAGGGCAACTACTCCAGCTGGCTCGAGCAGAAGCAGGAGCGCGTCGCCCGCGAGGAGAAGGGCAACGAGGCCCGCAAGCGCACGCTCGAGCGCGAGCTCGAATGGGTGAAGATGTCGCCCAAGGCCCGCCAGAGCAAGGGCAAGGCCCGCCTCTCCGCCTACGACAAGCTGCAGCAGGAAGCCGAGGCTGCCGAGCGCGGGCCCGACAAGTTGGAGATCACCATCCCCGTGGGCAAGCGCCTCGGCGACACGGTGATCGAGGTCCAGAACCTCCGGAAGGGCTTCGGCGAGCGACTGCTCATCGAGGACCTGTCGTTCTCCCTGCCGAAGGCAGGCATCGTCGGCATCATCGGACCGAACGGCGCCGGCAAGACCACGCTGTTCAAGATGCTCACCGGCCAGGAGGCACCCGACTCCGGCTCGGTCACGATCGGCGACACGGTCGACCTCGCCTACGTCGACCAGAGCCGCGACGCGCTCGACCCCGACGCCACGGTGTTCGAGGAGATCACCGGCGGCGTCGAGCACATGAAGGTCGGCAACCGCGAGATCCACGGTCGGGCCTACTGCGCGAGCTTCAACTTCAAGGGCAGCGACCAGCAGAAGCGGGTGGGCGATCTCTCGGGCGGCGAGCGCAACCGCGTGCACCTCGCCAAGGTGCTGAAGACCGGTGGCAACGTGCTGCTGCTCGACGAGCCCACCAACGACCTCGACGTCGACACGCTGCGCGCCCTCGAGACCGCGCTCGAGAACTACCCGGGCTGCGCCGTGGTCATCAGCCACGACCGCTGGTTCCTCGATCGCATCGCCACCCACGTGCTCGCGTTCGAGGGCGACAGCCAGGTCCGCTGGTTCGAGGGCAACTTCAGCGAGTACGAGACGTGGCGCCACAAGGAGCTCGGCTCCTCGGCCGACCAGCCGCACCGGATCAAGTACAAGCCGCTCGCTCGCTGAACCCGGCCTGACCCAGGCCTGACCCCGCCTGACCCCGCTCGATCGAGGCCGGACGTTCGTCGCCCGCGTCACCGACGTCGGCCACGACCGCACGAACTCGGGGTGCTCGTCCAACTCGGCCTGACCCTCGGCCTGACCCTCGGCTCGACATCGTGGTCGAGGGCGTCGAGACACCCGAGCAGCTCGAGTTCGTGCGCACCCATCGATGTACCCGCGCACAGGTGTTCCACATTGCCCCCCTTGCCCGGTGCCGACCTCGGGCGATGGCTCGAGGCGCACCCGTCGCGGCTCGAACCTGGCGTCGGCAACCCACGCGCCGACGCGCTGACGCCGCGTCGACGACGCTCGCGGGGCCCGACACCCGCCCGCGCGGGCACCGTGGTGCAGAATGGCGGGGATGGCGACCTCCGATGCGCATGCCGATGCGCAACTCGCTGCTCGCCTCGCCACCGAGGCAGGGCATCTCCTGCTCCAGGTGCGTGACCAGCTCACCTCCGAGGGTGCCCCTGCCTGGCAGGTGATGGACACCGGCGACATCGCCAGCCACCGCTTCCTCGCCCAGGCGCTGCGCGATGCCCACCCCGACGACGCCGTGCTCTCCGAAGAGGGCACCGAGGACCCGCGACGCTTCACGGCGGACCGGGTGTGGATCGTCGATCCGCTCGACGGCACCAACGAGTTCGGCGAACCCGGGCGCAGCGACTGGGCCGTCCACGTCGCGCTCTGGGAGCGCGGCGACCTCACCGCCGCCGCGGTCAGCCTCCCGGCCCACGACATCACCTTCGCCACCCACCCCGCTCCCCCGCTGCCACCTGTGACACGCGATCGGCCGCGCCTCATCACCTCGCGCAACCGTGCCCCGTACGCCGCCGTCCGCGTCGCCAACGCGCTGGACTGCGACGCCGTCCGCCTGGGCTCCGCCGGGGCGAAGGCGATGGCCGTCGTCATCGGCGAGGCCGACATCTACGTGCACGACGGCGGCATGTACCAGTGGGACTCCGCCGCGCCAGCCGCGGTCGCGATGGCAGCGGGCTTCCACGCCAGCCGCATCGACGGCACCCCGCTCGTCTACAACCAGCGCGATCCCTGGCTGCCCGACTTCCTCATCTGCCGCCCCGAGCTCGCCGACCCGGTGCTCGACGCCATCTGGGGCGAGCGCCGCCGGGATCGATGAGCGGCGCCTCCGGGCCCGACCTCGGGCTCGACCTCCACGCGACGCGGGTCGAGATCGACGGCCATGTCGCCACCGTCCACCTGCACCGACCGCACCGGCACAACGCATGGACCGGGCGCATGCACACCGAATACCGCCAGGTGCTGGCACGACTCGACGCGGAAGCGTCCGTGCGGGTCGTCGTGGTCACGGGTACGCCACCGGCGTTCTGCGTGGGTGGCGACAGCGATGCGCTGGCGGGACATGCGGCACGAGGCGCGTACGACGGCGGCCTCGACGCCGATGCGGTCCGTCCGGGTCACGGCGTCCGCCCCGAGTGGGACGCCGACTTCGCGTTCCAGTTCGCGATGCGATTCCCGATCATCGCCGCGGTGAACGGCGCCTGCGCTGGCGTGGGGCTGGCGCTCGCGCTCTTCTGCGACCTCCGCTACGGCGCCGCCGGCGCCAAGTGCACCACGGCCGCCCCGAAGCTCGGCCTCCCGGCCGAGTACGGGATGAGCTGGCAGCTGCCCCGGCTGGTGGGCGTCACCCGCGCCACCGATCTGTTGCTCACCGGGCGGGTCGTCACCCCTGCCGAGACCGAGTCGTGGGGGCTGTGGAACGGGGTGGCCGCAGATGGTGCCGCGGCGCTCGACATGGCGCTGGCGACTGCGCACCACCTGGCCACCGGCGTCGGACCGACCGCGCTGCAGGTCACGAAACGCCAGATCCACGACGACCTGCTCCGCCACGACCCGGCGGCGGCGATCGACGAGGCCCAACGGCTGCTCGGCGTGGCGATGACGACGGCCGAGTACCGCGAAGGCGTGGCTGCGCTGCGGGACAAGCGCGCACCCCGGTTCTGATCCGGGGCCCCGGACGGTCTGTTCGGGGCCCGATCGCTGGCGACAGCGACCGATCCGCTGTCTAACCTGTGCCCACGACGGCGCGTCGAGCAGGGCGGGTCGTCGACGAGGGGGATGCAGTCATGACCATCGCGGTCGATCCAACCGACGGGCCGTTCGAGTTCGCCGCGTCCGGGCGAGCGGCGGTCGCCGTCCGCGAACCCGTGCGTCGACTCCCCGGCATCGCGATCGCCGGCATGGCCTCGATCGGTGCGGGTGCGATCCACGCTGCCGCCACGGGCATCCACGCCGAGCACCGCGGGCTCGCCCAGATCTTCGTCGTGTGCGCGGTCCTGCAGCTCGGTACCGGCCTGCTGGCCCTGCTCCGCCCGAGCCGGCCTGTCGCGGTGGCGACGGTCGCGGTGAACGCCGGTGCCGTCGTCGGCTGGCTGGTCACCCGCATCGCCGGCATCTCCTGGATCGGCGGTCTGGAGGCCGCCGAGGCGCCACAGTTCGCCGACTCCGCGTGCGCGCTGCTCGGCGCCGTCGCGGTCGGCGCCGCGCTCTCAGCGGCGATGGTCGGCTGGCACCGGGCGCAGCCGCCGCGTCTTCTGTTTCCCGGACTCGCGGCCCTCGCGCTCACCGTCCCGGCCATGGTGAGCGGCGGCACCCACGTGCACAGCCACGACGAGGGTGCGGCCCACGACCACTCAGCGGCCCCTGCGGCGATCGATCCGGTCACGGGCGACACCGTCGCCGGTGCGGCCCACGACGACGGACACCCCCACGACGACGGCGCGTCGACGGCGGCAGCGCCGGTCGGCGCCGGCGCGGCCACCGACACCACCGAGCACTCGCACGCCACCGACACCACCGTCGCGGTCGAGGAGGGGGCCGCGCCCTGGCCGCGACCGTGGGACCCGACCGAACCGATCGACCTCAGCGGCGTGGAGGGAGTGACGCCCGAGCAGGAGGCGCGAGCACTCGACCTCGTCGAGGGCTCCCTGCGTGAACTGCCGAAGTACACCGACGTCGCTGCCGCCCAGGCCGCCGGCTACACCTCGATCGGTGACGCCGGTACCGGCAGCGAGCACTACATCCGCTACGACCTCGTGCAGGACGACGTGCTGCTCGACCCCACCGCACCCGAATCGCTCGTCTACACCGTGAAGGGCGACGAGCGGATCCTCGCCGGTGCGATGTACATCGCCAGCGCACGCCCGACCGACGACCCCTCGCTCACCGACTGGGCGGGCGGTCTGATGCAGTGGCACAACCACGGCGACCTGTGCTGGGACCGCGTGAACGGCGTGAACAAGGTCGTCGGGTTGTTGCAGGCCGACGGCACGTGTGCCCGCGGCGTGAACTCCGGTGGGGCGAACCCGATGGTGCACGTGTGGATCACGCCGCACGAGTGCGGGGTGTTCGCAGCACTCGAAGGGGTCGGCGCCGGCCAGACCTCGGTGTCGGAGGAGGAGCGCGTCGACAAGTGCCAGGCGGGTCACGACCACGGCACAGCCGCGCCGGTCGAGCCGAAGCCCTACGACCCGACGCAGCCGATCGACCTCAGCGGTACCCCCGGCGTCACCCCTGAACAGCAGGCGGCCGCCGAGAACCTGATCGCCGTCACCCTCGTCCGGCTCCCCCAGTGGAGCGACCACCGCGACGCCGAAGCAGCGGGCTTCCAGAGCATCGGCGATGCGGCGACGGGCCACGAGCACTTCATCAACTGGGACTGGATCAACGACGACGTCGTGCTCGATCCCGACCAGCCCGAGAGCCTCGTGTACCAGCCGCAGCCCGACGGCTCGAAGAAGCTGGTGAGCGCGATGTACATGCGGCCCGACGACGTGGCGCTCGAGGACGTGCCCGACATCGGCGGTGCGCTCATGCAGTGGCACATCCACGACAACCTGTGCTTCAGCACGGGCGACGCCCCGAAGGTCGCCGGTCTGGTCGACGGGCAGGGCAACTGCCGGGCGGGCCTCCAGAAGTTTCGTCCCGCACCGATGATCCACGTGTGGATCACCGCGCACCGTTGCGGTCCGTTCGCAGCGCTCGAAGGCGTCGGCGCCGGGCAGATCGAGGAGGGCGAGGAGCGCCTCTGCGACCACGCCCACGGCGAGGGCTTCTGAACGTCCGTCCGTGATCGGCACCCGCAGCATCTGCGGTGCGGCTCACGGAACGTGATCGTTGGGGTCAGCCGCGATCGCGGGGCAGGGCGAGTTCGGCGATGACGTCGGCGGTGTGCTCGCCGAGGGCGGGCACGGGGCCGGGCCGGAACTCACGGCCACCGAAGTCGACCGGCCCGTTCACCGCCCGGTACGGCGCCTCGCCGTCGCGGGGCGTCATGTCGACGAACGCACCGTTCGCCTGCGCCTGCGGATCGGCGATCACGTCGAAGATCGAGTTGATCGGCGCCCACCACACGTCGTGCTCGTCGAACCGAGCGACCAGATCGTCGAAGGTGAACCGGGCGAACGCGTCGTCGAGCTCGGTGATCAACGCCTCGCTGTTCGCCAGCCGCTGCTTGGCGTCGGTGAACCGTTCGTCGTCGGCCAGCTCCTGCATCCCGAGCGCGGCGACGAGCTTCGGCCAGTGCCGATCGGCCTCGAGCAACAGCAGCCAGAAGCCCCGACCGTCGCCCGCCCGGTAGGCATTGACCAACGGGCCACGGCTGCGCTCGCGCGACCTCGTGCTCTCCCGCTTGCCGAAGCGCAGCACGATGCCGATGTCCCAACCGAGCGTGTACATGCCCGTGCGCATCAGGCTCGTCGCCACGAGACCGCCCGTGCCGGTGCGCTCGCGCTCGAGCAACTTGGCGAGCACGCCGCTCAGGAGGGTGATGCCGGTGATGTGGTCACCCATCCCGCTGCGCAGGCCTGGCGGCAGCTGATCGGGCGGGACGAGCGTGTGCGCGAGGCCGCTCCGGGCCCAGAAGGCGCCGATGTCGTAGCCGGCCCGGTTGCGCTCGGGGCCTTCGAGCCCATAGCCCGTGAGGCTGGCGTAGACGAGTCGGGGGTGCCTGGCGAGGACCGCGTCGTGGCCGAGACCGAGACGCTCGAGGGCATCGGGCCGCACGTTGGTGACGAACACGTCGGCCGTGGCGAGCAGTTGCTCCATCTGCTCGCGGGCCTCGGGCGTCTGCAGGTCGAGCACCACCGAACGCTTGCCCCGGTTGTCGATCTCGAACGGCGGCACCCCACTCTGGTCTGCGATGCCGAGGGCGCCGAACACACGGCGCTGCGGGTCGCCCGCCGGTGGTTCGACCTTGATGACGTCGGCGCCCCAATCGGCAGCGAGCCCGGCCGCGGCCGGGCCGGCCACCCAGACGCCGAGCTCGACGACGCGGTAGCCGCTCAATGGTCCGTCGGTCATGCTCGTGCCCCCTCGGTCGTGGTACCACCCTCGTTCGTGTGCACCGTACGGCGGCGCGCCGCCATCGTGGCCGCCGCGTCGCTGTCCTTGATGAACCACGCGGCGGCCGCTGCGGCGAAGGCGAAGCCGACGGCGAACCCGAACGCGATCCGGTACCCCTTCAGCGCCTCGGACATCTCCTCGGGTGCCGGTGGTCGGCTGAGCGACATGTACGACGCGAGCACGCTGGCGAGCACGGCCACACCGAGCGACACCGCGACCTGGCGCTGGGTGGAGAAGATCGCCGACGCGCGGCCGTTGTCGGCCGGGGCGATCGTCGCGTAGCTCGCGGCCTGCATCGGCACGAACGCGAAGCCCATGCACAGACCGCGCAGGAACATCATCCCGCGGATCAGCCAGAGACTGGTGTCCTCGTCGAGACCGATGAACATGCTGATCACCAGGCCGGCGGAGAACAGACCGAACGTCATCAGGCGACGAGGGCCCACGCGTGCGTAGAGCCGGCCGGCGAACTGCGACGTGATGAGCACGCCGAGCGCCTGCGGAAACGTGGTGAGGCCGCTGTGCAGTGCGTCCTGACCACGGAGCAGCTGGAGGTACAGCGGCATCACGAACAGCAGGCCGAGGAAGCTCATCGTGGAGAGCAGGCTGACGACGTTGCACTGGCGGAAGATGCGGTTGCCGAACAGGCGCAGGGCGAGCATCGGCTGGTCGACGTGGGTCTCGACCCACACCAACGCCACCCCCGCGGCGAGGCCGGTGATCAGGGTGATCAGCACGGGGGCGCTCCCCCACCCGGCACGTGGGCCTTCGCTCAGCGCGTACACGACGAGCGCGAGCGCGGCGCCGGACAGCACGAAGCCGGGCAGGTCGAAGCGACCCGACGTCGGCTCCTTCTGCTCCTTGAGGAACCGCATCCCGAACCACAGGCCGACCAGGCCGATCGGCACGTTGATGAGGAAGATCCACCGCCAGTTGGCGTGGGTGACGAGCAATCCGCCGAGGATGGGGCCGAGCGCGGGCGCCAGCAGGGTGGGGATCATGATGTACGTGCTGGCCTTGGCCCGCTCGACCGGCGGGAACGCACGGAACAGCATGGTGACGCCGACCGGCGTGAGCATGCCGCCGCCGATGCCCTGGATCACCCGGAACGTGATGAGCTGCGAGATCGACTGTGCGGAGGCGCACAGCAGCGAGCCGGCGACGAACGAGGCGAACGCGAACATGAAGATGCGCTTGGTGCCGAACCGGTCGCCGAGCCATCCGGACACCGGGATCCACACCGCCAGGCTCAGCGTGTAGCCGAGCACGATCCACTCGGCGTTCTCCGTCGCGAACTCACGACCGAGTGCGGGGATCGCGACGTTGACGATCGTGACGTCGAGGATGTCGAGGAACAGCGCGGTGACGTAGACGATCGCCACGACGTACTTGTACGGCAAGGACTTCCCGAAGACGTCGACCCGCTCGTTCCCCTGCGCGTGCAGGTCGGCGGCGGGGGCGAGGGTCACAAGATGGTGACCGTACCAGCGGCCCCGTCGAGTTCTACGAGCGCACCGTTCGGGATGCGCTTCGATGCATCGACCACGCTGACCGCGCACGGGATGCCGAGCTCGCGGCTGACGATGATGGCATGGCTGTTCATCGCGCCGACGTCGACGATCACGCCACCGGCGGCAACGAACAGCGGGGTCCACGCCGGGTCGGTGTTGGGAGCGATCAGGATGTCGCCGGGCTCGAGCGCCGCCGGATCCGACGCATCGAGGATCACGCACGCGCGGCCGCGCACCACACCGGCACACCCCGGCGCCCCGGTGAGCACGTCACCCGTGACCGCCACGGCGACGTGGCCGTCGGCCTTCGGTGGCAGGTCCTCGATCTCGGGGACGCCCAGGTTCGACTGCACGAAGTACGGCGGCTCCAGGGTCCACAGGTGCTGCCACGCCGCCTTGCGTTCGGCGACGGTGCCCGCGAACGAGGCAGGATCGGCGATGAACCCGTCGAGCTCGCCGTCGAGGAGCATGAAGATGTCGCGCCGGTCGCCCAACACGTCGAGGTGACGGCCGGCGAGCTCGAGCATGGCGACGCGCTGCTCGTTGATGGCCTTGATGCAGTTCGACTTCGTCCGTTCACGCCACGAGTTGAAGCGCATCGCCGACGCCTGTGCCGCGAGCAGCATGCCGGTCGCCTCGTCGTTACCCTCGAGGATTGCGAGGGCCTCCTTGGTGGCCGCCTCGCGATCGGCGACGACCGCGTCGTAGCGAGCGGCCGGGTCGCTCGCCTCGGGCGCTGCCCGCATCGAGTCGATGAGCGAGAGTGCGAGCTGCGGCTTGGTCTCCCACACGTCGCTGTAGATGTCCCACTCGTTCGGGCCACGGCTGCCGTACTCGCGCAGGAAGTGCTCGAAGCCCTGCTGGAACTCGGCCGACGACGGGTCGAGCCGCGACAGCTTCCACATCTCGCCGGACGGCGCCGCCGAGTCGACGTCGCCTGCACCGGCGATCAGTCGCAACATGAGGTGCGGCACGAGACCGCCGAGGATGGTGGGACCGATCGCAGTGTTGGACGACGAGATCACGTGGTCGTCGAAGAACCTGCGGTTGAGCGCGATGAACGAGCGCGCGTAGGCGATGAGTTCGGCATCGGACATCGACGTGAGGTCGGGGCGATTCGCTCGCGCAGCGTCGGCCATCCGCTTGCTCTCGTCCATGGTGGGCCACTCGGTGGTGCTGAGCACCCACCCGACCCGCTCACCGATGCGGGCACCGGCCGCCTCGCTGTGGTCGTCGGGGTGGGCCACGTACGGCGGCGTGTCGGGGCGGTTGCCGAAGAACGCCGCGTCGATGCCGGCCGCACCGGCGCCGCTGCGCTCGCCGAACACGCGCACGACCGAGGCGTTGACGTAGAAGTAGCCGTTGAAGATGCCGCAGGTGGGGATGAAGCCCTCACCCGTGAGCTCCTCCATCAGGAAGGCGCCGTTGTTGACGTTGCCGTCTCGCCAGCCCTCCATCACGCCGGGCACCCACGACAGGGTCGCACCCAACGGGCTGATCGGCTCGGGCAGCACGTCGCTGGCGTTCGAGCGCGTGTACACGGGGAAGCGCGTGCTCGCCCGGGTGTCGGTGATCCACTTGGTCATGTCGGTTCCCCTTTGCCGGATGGGTTCGCGTCGGCCGACGCCCCCGTCAGCCGTCGAGGATCGTGACCGTACCAGCGCTCCCGTCGACGCTCACAAGTGCCCCGTCGGGGATCCGCTTGGTGGCATCGGTGACGCTGACCACGCACGGAATGCCGAGCTCGCGGCTGACGATGATGGCGTGGCTCACCACGGCGCCGACGTTCACGACCACGGCTACGGCGGGCACGAACAGCGGGGTCCACGCGGGGTCGGTGATCGGCGCGATGAGCACGTCGCCGGGCTCGAGCGCCAACGGATCGCCCGGATCGAGCACCACGCGGGCACGGCCGGTGGCGACGCCAGGGGCGCCGGGCACGCCCGTCAGCACGTCGCCGGGCACAGCGATCGTGACCGAGCCCTGACCCTTGCGCTGCCAGGTCGACACCGGCGGCGCGCTGCCGTTGACGATGAACGGCGGCTCGTAGTCCCACAGCTCGAGGTACTGCTCCTCGCGAGCGGTGAGGCGCGGCCGGAACTCGTCGGGGCCGGACACGAAGGCGTCGACCTCCTCGTCGAGCAGCATGCACACCTCGCTCATCGTGTAGTCGTGCCGGGCGGCGAGCTCCCGGATCGCCATGCGCACCTCGTGCAGCACTCGGATCACGTTCGTCTTCGTGCGTTCGCGACCGGCCAGGTAGGCGTGGGCCGATCCGAGGCCCATCTCGAACTGGGCGAGCACCTCGGGCTGGCCGGCCAGCACCTCGCGCACCTTCGCGGTGGCCGCCTCGCGGTTCGCCGCGTTCTTGTCGTTGCGCGCCATCGGCGACTCGTCGCCGCCCGCGCCGCGCATGCGGTCGATCAACACGGTGACGAGCTCCGGCCGGGTCTCCCACACCTCGCTGCGGATGTCCCATTCGTTCGGGCCGCGGCTACCGAACTCGCGGATGAACGCGGCGAAGCCGTCGGCGTACTCCTGCGACGACGGGTCGAGCCGCGACAACTCCCACATCGCCCGGCTCGGTGCAGCGGAGTCGACGTCACCGACACTGGTGATCAGCGTGAGCGCGAGCGACGGGTCGCCGAGCGCCGCTGCGACCGCACCGAGGATGCCCGGCCCGATCGACGAGCCGGCGGTCACCGCGAGATGGCGGCGGAACAGCTGGCGCAGCAGCGGCGCGAAGCTGCGGGCGTGCGCGACGAGCTGCTCGTCGGTGAGCGCGTCGAGGTCGGGGCGCGATGCGCGCGCCTGCTTCGACACCTCGCGGTCGTCGCGTAGCTCGGGCAGGTCGGTGGCGGTCATCACACCCTGCATCCACAGCCCCATGCGCTCGGTGACCTCGGCGTTCTCGTGCCACGGCTCCGGGACGTAGGGCGGCGTGTCGGGGTGCCCGCCGAAGTACGCCGCATCGATGGCCTCCGGCGTGAGCCCCGGCCCGCGCACGCCGAACAGGCGGGTCGACGAGCCGTTGATGTAGAGGTACCCACCGACGAGGCCGACGACCTCGGGCGTATCGACGCTGATCTCGTCCTCGAGGACGGAGCAGTAGTCGAGCACCGCCGAGTCGCGCCAGCCCGCGAGGAGCGGTGACCACGTGAGCGACCACCCGAGCGGGCTGACGGGGTCGGGCAGCACCTCACCCGCATTGGCGCGAGTGAGCAGCGGGTAGCGGGGGCTGATGTCCCAGTCGGTGATCCAGCGGTCGGCGACCATGATGTGCTCCAGGAGACGGGGAAGACCGCGGCCTTCCGGGGCGGATGGGGTCAGGGCAGTTCGAGGACGGTGACGGCGCCGGTGCTGCCGTCGACGCGGATGCGGGCGCCGTTCGGGATGCGACGCGTGGCGTCGGTGGCGGAGATGACGCACGGGATGCCGAGTTCGCGACTGACGATGATCGCGTGGCTGAGCGCCGCGCCGACGTCGACGACCACGCCTGCAGCGGGCACGAACAGCGGCGTCCACGACGGATCGGTGATCGGCGCGACGAGGATGTCGCCCGGCTCGAGCGCAGTCGGGTCGTTCGAGTCGAGGATCACGCGGGCGATGCCCTCGGCCTGGCCCGGGCAGCCCGGCATGCCGGCCATCGTGTCGCCGGCACCGAGCATGCCCTCGGCGGGCTCGTCACGACGGTGCCACGTGTCGGGGCCGTCGGTGCGACCGTTGAAGATGAACGGCGGGACGAGCTCCTGCAGCGTCCGGTACTCGGCCCGGCGCGACCGGATCGTCTCGGTGAACGCGTGCGGGTTGGCGATGCACTCGTCCACCTCGGCCGAGCGGAGGAAGCCGTAGTCCTCGATCTCGTCGAAGGCACCCTTGGCGACCATCCGGCTGCCGAACTCGCGCATCGGCATGCGCATCTCGTGGATGCAGCGGATGTTGTTGGTCTTGGTGCGCTCGCGGCCCGGCAACCACGCGGCCGAGCAGGCGATGGCAGCGGCGAGCTGGCCATGCGTGGCCGGATCGCCCTCGACCATCGCGAGCAGCTCTGCCGACGCCTCGGCCCGTTGGCGGGCCCGCTCGGCGTTCTGCAGCGACGGGTTCGCCGCGTCGGGCGCGCCGCGCATGCGGTCGATGGCCGACAGCGCGAGGGCGGGGCGCGTCTCCCACGTCGGCGAACGCGACTCCCATTCGTTCGGGCCACGGCTGCCGAAGTCGAGCAGGAACTGTTCGAACGCGGCGGCGAACTCGGCCGAGTCGGGATCGAGGCGCGACATGTCCCACATCGCCTGGCTGGGGGCGGCGGAGTCGACCTCGCCGATGCCGGCGAGGATCGGCAGGATCAGGTCGGGGCGACCCACGGCGGCCGCCACCGCCGAGATGGCGCCGACGGGCCCGGTCGCCATGTACGAGGTGAACAGGTGGTGGCTGAAGTACTTGCGGTGCAGCGGCACGAGGTCGAGATAGCGCTGCCAGAGGTCGTGCTCGGTCCAGGTGGAGTAGTCGGGGCGGGCCGCGCGCAGGGCGATCGTCTCCTCCCGGTCCTCGGTGAGCTCGGTGAGGTCGCTCAGCGAGGACTGGGCGAACACCCACCCGAACGTGGCGCCGATCTTCTCGCTCAGATCGGGGCGGACGTCGCCGTCCATCTCCTGATACGGCGGGATGCCGGGCATCGCACCGAAGAAGGTCTCGTCCATCAGTTGCCACGACAGGCCGGGGGCCCGCTCGCCGAAGATCCGGATCAGCGAGGCGTTCAGGTAGCAGTACCCGCCCTGCACACCCAGCTGGCAGAACTGGTCGTCGGGGAACTCGTCGGCCTCGAAGGCGCCCATGCGCACCCATGCGTCGCGCCAGCCGAGCTCGGCGAACCACAGCGCGGTGTCGCTCGTGAGCGGCGTGACGGGGTCGGGGAACACCTCCCCGACGTTCGCCCGCGTGTAGAGCGGGAAGCGCTCCGACAGATCGGAGTCGGTCACGTAGTAGCGGTCACCCATGTCGTCCCCCAGACGTCAGGCCGCTGTCCCCACAGCGGGCGGGCCGCATCTTAGGCACGTGACTGAGGTCACGTGAATCGCTGTTCTGTTGTCGAGGTCGGCCCAGGCGGGCGGCCACCGTCGGCAGGAGTGTCGGCTCAGGCGCCGTGTACCACGACGGGCGGGTCGGAGATGCCGTGCTGCTCGGCGCAGAGGTACCGGTAGCTGCGCAGCACCGAGTGGGCGTCGGTGACGCTGACGACCGCGCCGGTGTCGTCGAGGTTGAGGTTCGCCCCGTGGATGATGAAGAACACGTCGGTCGGACCGTCGTTGTCGGCCGGGACGTGGAGCGTGTGCACCGACCCGGCCGGCTCGAACAGATACGAGCCGGCCTCGTTCACGTCGTTCGGGTATTCCACGTAGTGCCACCGCCCGCTGATCGTGAAGGCGTGCACCACGCCGGTGTGGCGATGGGTGCGGATCGTCGTGCCGGGATCGAACAGGGTGCGCAGCGTCCACACGCCGGCTGCGAGGTCGACCTGCATCAGCTGCAGGTGGGTGCCGTCACCGGCATCGACGAACGGGAGATCCTCCGTGTGCCGCAGGATCGCCGTCGGGTGCACGCTCAGCTCGGTCATGGCCGAACGGTACTCCCGCAGCGAGCGGCGTTCGGAGCCGTGACCTCTCGCCCGACCTCCGTCCCGGTGTTGCCGGGACGCTGCCCCGGTGCTGCCCCGGTGCTGCCCCGGTACTGCCTCGGTACTGCCCCGGTGTTGCCTCGGTACTGCCTCGATGTGTCGTGAATCGCAGGCGACAATCGTGTGGACGCACGACCGGGTTTCGTCACCTGCGACCGCGGACCACGAGGTGTGCCGTGAATCGCAGGTGACAAACCCGTGGCTGCGTGGCCGGAACGGCGCCACGGCTGCGATCCTTGACCCATGGAGTCGTCCGCCACCGCATCCGCCGCCGCCGACCTCGCGTGGGGCGCGTTCACCGAGGACGGGCCGTGGGTCCTCGACCGCGACGCCATCCGCTGGCTGCCGCTCGCCGCCCGGCTCCGCAACGCCGCCCGCGCCGAGGTACCGGTGCTCACCAAGCCGTCGAAGGTGCCGCCGGGTGCCCGCGTCGTCACCGTGGTGCGCGAGCTCGGCACGGCCGTGGTGCCGTGGATGGTGCGCAAGAAGCGCGGCCGCTTCGCCTCGCCCGAGGCCAGCCGGGCCGACATCTCCCGTCGCCTCCGCCTCGCCGCCGAGCACCTCGGGCCCACCTACATCAAGCTCGGCCAGATCATCTCGAGCGGCGAGGGCCTCTTCCCGGCCGAGCTCGTCACCGAGTTCAAGCTCTGCCGCGACCAGGTGCCCGCCGAGCCGTTCGACGTCGTCCGCACCGTGGTCGAGAGCGACCTGGGCGGCCGCCTCGAGGACCTGTTCTCGTCGTTCGACCGCACCCCGCTCGCCGCTGCCTCGATCGCACAGGTGCACGCGGCCACGTTGCGCAGCGGCGAGGAGGTCGTGGTGAAGGTGCAGCGCCCGAGCGTGTCGCTGTTCGTCCGCAAGGACCTGCGCGTCATGGCCTGGCTCGCACCGCACCTCGTCGGCCGCATCCCCATCGCGGCACTCGCGAACCCGCCGGCCCTCGTCGAGCTCTTCGCCGAGACGATCGTCGAGGAGCTCGACTTCCGCATGGAAGCGGCGAACATGATCGACGTCGCGGCGATGCTGCACGAGCTGGGTCAGACCGGGTACGTGGTGCCCCGCCCCCACCCCTCGCTCGTGACGCGCCGGGTGCTGGTGATGCAGCGGGTGAAGGGCTTCAACTTCGACGACGTCGTCGGCATGCAGGACGCCGGCATCGACACCGAGGACGTGGTGCGCACCGCGATGGTGGCGCTGATGGAGGGCGCGATGGTCTACGGCGTGTTCCACGGCGACCTGCACGGCGGCAACCTGTTCGTGCTCGCCGATGGCCGCACCGCCCTGCTCGACTTCGGCATCGTCGGCCGCCTCACCGGTGAGCGTCGACTCGCGTTCCTGCGGATGATGCTCGCCGCCACCACCAACGACGTGCGCGGCCAGATGGCAGCCATGCGCGACCTCGGCGCCCTGCCGCCCGACACCGACCTCGAGGCGGTCATCAAGGACCTGCGCCTCGACCTGCCGCCGATCGACCCCACCACGCTCACAGGCGAGGAGCTCGTCAACGAGGTGCAGCGGGTGGTGAAGGCGCTGCTCGGCTACGGCGCCCGCATGCCCAAGGAGCTCATGCTCTACGTGAAGAACATGGTGTTCCTCGACGGAGCGATGGCCCGACTCGCACCCGACCTCGACCTGATCGGTGAGATCGCCAAGATCTCGATGATGTTCGCCGAACGCCACGGCGAACGCCTCGGCCGCGAGCTCGGCATCGATCACACCTCGATCGAGATGAACATGGACGGGGTGAAGGCCGGCTTCGGCGTCGACGCCCACACCGACAGCCTCACCTACCGCGAGCTGCAGGCCCGCCGCGAGCTGATCAGCAAGCGCATGCGGGACCAGGTGAGCCGCTAGCAGACCCACCTCCGAGAGCGTCGTGCGTACCCACGACGGATTTCGCTCACGAACGGGGATGGACGCGTAGTGTCACGGGGTCATGCGTCTGGTCATCGCCCGGTGCTCCGTCGACTACGCCGGTCGACTCACCGCACACCTCCCTGAAGCCGTCCGTCTCATCATGGTGAAGCACGACGGATGTGTCGCCATCCACGCCGATGGCGGCGCCTACAAGCCGCTCAACTGGATGAACGCCCCGAACACCCTCGTCGACCACGGCGAGCACTGGACGGTCACCAACCCGAAAGGCGAGACGCTCACGATCAACCTGCACGAGGTGATCAGCGACGTGGCCCACGAGTTCGGCGAGGACCCGGGCCTGCAGAAGGACGGCGTCGAGGCGCACCTGCAGGAACTCCTGGCCGCGTCGCCACATGCAATCGAGGACGGGCTCACGCTCGTGCGCCGCGAGTACCCGACCGCGATCGGACCGATCGACCTCGTGTGTCGCGACACCGCCGGCCAGGTCGTCGCGATCGAGGTGAAGCGTCGAGGTGAGATCGATGGCGTCGAGCAGCTCGGCCGCTACATCGAGCGGCTCCATCTCGACTCGTCGCTCGGCGCGGTGCGCGGCGTCTTCGTCGCCCAGGTCGTGAAGCCGCAGGCGCGGGTGCTCGCCGAGGCCCGCGGGTTCCGAGTGGTCGAGGTCGACTACGACGAGCTGCGCGGGATGCGACCCGACGAACTGCGCCTGTTCTGACCCCGAACGGGCCAGAATGATTCCTGTGCAGTTCGTCTCCGGTGTCATCCAGCACTACGCATGGGGTGATCCGTCGTTCATCCCATCATTCCTCGACGTGCCGGCCGACGGCACTCCGTGGGCAGAGCTGTGGCTCGGCACACATCCCGGTGCACCCGCAACCGTCGTCAGCGGTGCCGGTCTGCGCGAGGTCACCGGCGAGTTGCCCTACCTGTTGAAGGTGCTCGCAGCGGGCGAGGCGTTGTCGTTGCAGACCCACCCGAGCCGCTCGCAGGCTGCCGCGGGGTTCGCCCGGGAAGAGGCGGCAGGCATCGGGCGCGACGCGCCCGACCGCATCTATCGCGACCAGCATCCGAAGCCCGAACTGATCTGCGCACTCACGCCGTTCGACGCGCTGTGCGGGTTCCGTCCGATCGTCGAGTCGGCCCTGTTGCTCGACGAACTCGGCCTCACTGCGCTCGCGTCGCGGCTCCGTCGCGACGGCCTGCCCGCCATGGTGCGTTCCCTGTATCGGCGGGAGATCGAGCTGGCGCCGATCGTCGACACGTGCCGCTCCCACGTGCTGACGGAGGCCCGCCTCGTGGCCCTGCTGGCCGAGCAGTATCCGGACGATGCGAGCGTCGCCGTCACGCTCCTGATGCACCGCGTGCAGCTCTCCCCCGGCGAGGCGATCTTCCTCGGACCGGGCAATCTCCACGCCTACCTCGCCGGTGCCGGCATCGAGATCATGTCAGCGAGTGACAATGTCGTCCGCGGCGGCATGACCCACAAACACGTCGATGTCGACGAACTGCTCGAGGTGCTCGACATCCGGGCGATCGCCGACCCGCGCGTGGCGCCACACGAGGTCGAGCCGGGCCAGTGGTGCTACGACACCCCCGACACCCCGTTCCGGCTCTGGCGGTACGAGGTCGCCGGATCGTTCCGACACGTCGCCACCGGCCGCGAGTTGCTGATCTGCGCCGACGGCGCCACCGACCTCATCGCCCGCGGCCAGACCGTCGTGCTCGTGCCCGGTGAGGTCGTCGAACTCTCGGGCATCGCCACGCTGTTCCGCGTCGAAGAGACCGCCCTCGGGGCCTGATCGCGGCCTGATCGCTGGACGGATCTCCGGAGTGCGTCGGCGGCGCGTCAGCGGCGTGTCGGCGGGTCGGCGGGTCAGAGGCGGGTCGCGGCATCGAGCGCGAGATCGAGCAACCGTTCGCGTGCGCCGTGCTGGCGGTCCCAGTGCCGATGGTCCCACTCGGCGGCGCTCACGTCATCGCCTGCGTAGAGCAGCTGCCCGTACACCGCACCTCGGAACGTCGCACAGGCGAACATCGCCGACGCCTCCATCTCCACGGTGATGCACCCCTGCTCGCGACGGCGCGCCACCTTCGCCACCGTCTCCCGGTACACCGCATCGGTGGTCCATGTCAGCCCACGGTCGTGGGGCACGCCGGCTGCAGAGAGGACGTCGTCGATCGCGGCGACGGCCCGAGGGTGCGGCAGCACGGCGGTGTCGGCCGGGGCGTAGTGGTAGCTGGTGCCCTCGTCGCGGATGGCGCCGGTCGGCACGATCACGTGCCCGAGGTCGAAACCAGGGCGCACGATGCCCGCTCCCCCGCAGCCGATGACGTTCGTCGCTCCGAGCGCGATCAGGTCCTCGAGCGAGCCGACCGCAGCCGGCGCACCGACCGGTGGATTGGTGAGCGCGACGTCCACACCCTCGTGTCGCACGACGTAGACGGCGTGGTCGCCGTGCTCGAACTTCACGTGGTGCACGGGATCGAGACCTTCGGTGCGACGCCGCACCACATCACCGAACCAGCACATGACGGCCCGCTCGGGGAAGCCGAGCTGGGCCCGGTACCGCCACGGGTTGATCACCGCCTCCTGCGTCGGGTCGAACTCCAGCAGCGGGAGATCGGGCGGGATTCGGTCGGGCGTCACCGGCCCATTCGATCAGCTGCCGCTGACCGTCCTGCGGATCTCGACGATCTTCTCGGTCGCATGATTGGCGTCGGCGCCCTTGTCATCGAGCAACTGCGCCCGATCCTTGGCCGCCTCGCGCTCGGCGATCGTGGTGTCGACGCGGGCGATCGCCGCGTCGGTGCCGTGCTCGTGGATGAACTCGGCCCACTCGACGAGCGCCTCCACCATGTCGGCCTCGGGCACCACGGCGACATTGCGACCCTTCACGAACAGGTGACCGCGCTTGTTGCCGGCCGCGATGCCGAGGTCGGCTTCCCGCGCCTCGCCGGGACCGTTCACCACGCAGCCCATGACGGCGACCTGCAACGGGATCTTGCGATCGCCGAAGGCCTGCATCGCCCGGTTGGCGACATCGATGACGTCGATCTCGGCGCGGCCGCAGCTCGGGCACGCGATCAGGTCGACGTTCTTGCGCTCGCGCAGCCCGAGCGCCTCGAGCAGCTGGCGGCCAGCGCGGGCCTCCTCCACCGGATCGGCGGTGAGCGAGTAGCGGATCGTGTCGCCGATGCCCTCCATGAGCAGGGTGGCGATGCCGGCCGTGGCCTTCACGAGACCAGCGGGCGGCGGGCCCGCCTCGGTGACGCCGAGGTGCAGCGGTGCGTCGGTGACCGCGCTCAGCTGGCGGTAGGCCTCCACCATCAGTGGCACGCTCGAGGCCTTCACGCTGATCTTGTAGTCGTGGAAGCCGACCTCGTCGAAGTAGGCGATCTCCTGCAGTGCACTCTCGACCATCGCTTCGGGACGGATGCCACCGTACTTCTCGTACAGCGCCGGATCGAGCGAGCCGCCGTTCACGCCGATACGGATCGGGATGCCGCGATCCTTGGCTTCGGCGGCGACGGCCTTGATGTGCTCGGGCCTGCGGATGTTGCCCGGGTTCAACCGCAGACCGTGCACTCCGGCCTCCATCGCGGCGAGGGCCATCTTGTACTGGAGGTGGATGTCGGCGATCACGGGGATCGGCGACCGGGGCACGATCTGGGCGAGCCCCTCGGCCGCCTCGGCCTCGTTGCACGTGCAGCGCACGATGTCGCACCCGGCGGCCGCCAGCGCGTAGATCTGCTGCAGCGTGCCCTCGACGTCGGCCGTCTTGGTGATCGTCATCGACTGCACCGAGATCGGGGCGTCGCCGCCGACGGCGACCTTGCCGACGTGGAGCTGTCGGGTGCGGCGACGTTCGAAACCTGACACTGCTGAGGGAGAGGCCGAGGATGCGGAAGCTGCGGACGCGTTCACGAGGTCCAGTCTGCCCTGGTTCGGGCCGTGTCGGGCGCCGCCGAGCGCTGCCGGACGGGGCTCAGCACGTGACTGGTGTCAGCCGCCGATGGGATCGACGATGTCGAGGTACAGCCCGGTGAGGAACATGAACGCGAGCAGCCCCATCATCGTCATCGCGACCGGCACCATCTTGCCGACGTCGGCGCGGTAGGGCGGTCGGCCCTTGCGGCTGCGGATGCGCTCGTAGGTGGCGATCGCGGCGTGGCCACCGTCGAACGGCAGCATCGGGAACAGGTTGATGAGCCCGACGAACACGTTCACGCCGGCGAGGAGGGCGACGATGCCGGCCAGGCCGTCCTGGTCGCCGAGGAAGCCGCTGTACCGCGACACACCGACCACCGTGGTGGGCCGGGTGGTCAGGTCGTCCGACGAGCCCACGAGGTGTTCGAAGATGTTCACCGGGTTGAGCACCTTCACGACGCCGCCGACGGCCTGCCAGGCAGCGTCGCCGAGATCGGTGACGCTCTGTGTCATCGCGCTGCCGAGCGACAGGTCGGTCCACACGTACTCCGAGCCGCTGCCGGTGCCCATGTAGGCCTTGCCGAAGACGTCGCCGCTGTTGGGGTTGGCGCCGAGGCCGACCTCGAAGGTGAGCACCTCGCCATCGCGCTCGACGACGACCGGCACGATGTCACCAGGCTGGCGCGACTGCACGAGCGAGACGTACTCGTCGGAGTCCGACGGTGTGACGCCGTCGAAGCTGAGGATCACGTCATCGGCTCGCAGGCCCGCCTCGGCAGCGGGGTCGCCGGCACGGACGTTCGTGATCTGCACTCGGTCGGTGCTCTCCAGCACACCCTTGGTGGCATAGAGGCCGAACAACAGGGCGATCGCGATGATCATGTGCATCATCGATCCGGCACAGATGACGAGCATGCGGCGCGGGTAGCTCTTGTTGCGATAGGCACGGGGTTCGTCGGCGGGATCGACCTCGTCGAGGTTGTTCATGCCGATGATCCGCACGAACGCGCCGAGCGGGAGGGCACGGATGCCGTACTCGGTCTCGCCGCGGCGGAAGCTCCACAGTTTCGGGCCCATGAAAAGGAAGAACTGGGTGGCCTTCATGCCGGTCCACCGGGCGGTCACGAAGTGACCCACCTCGTGCAGGAAGATGCACACGAGCAGGCCCAGCACGAACACCAGGGCCCACGGGCTGGCGAGACCGATCAGGGCGAGCAGCACCACGATCGACACGATGCCGATGACGGCACGGGGGCCGCCTGCGAGGTCGTCGCCCTCGGGACGCTCGCTCGCACCGCCGGCCAGCATCTCGTTGCGGAACTTGAGGTAGCCGGACTCGGCCGCCGCAGGGGCGGGGAAGGCGGCCGGACGCGGCTCGGACCAGCCACCTGGCGCAACAGGCGGCGCGGACGGGTCGGGGGGCGATCCGGGGGGCGGCGGCAGGGTCTGGCTCATGATGGGGGATCCTCTTGGCGGGATGGTCCGGCGATGACCTGGATGATCTCGGCAGCGACCTGCCGGGCGCGGCCGTCGGCGGCGACGATGTCGTCCACCGTTGCATCGGCACTCTGCTCGTAGCGCTGGAGCGATTCGTCGCAGACGTCGGCGATCTGCGGCCACCGGAGACGCCCCTCGAGAAAGGCGTCGACGGCCACTTCGTTGGACGCGCTGAGCCACGCAGGGGCGGTGCTCCCGTGCCGGCCCGCCTGATAGGCGAGCGACAGGCAGCGGAACGTCGCGATGTCGGGCGGCTCGAAGTCGAGCCGGCCGAGCTGTGACCAGTCGATGCGGCCGAACGGCGTGCCGATGCGGGCCGGATACGCCAGTGCGTACCCGATCGGGAGCCGCATGTCGGGCATCGACAGCTGCGCCATCGTGCACCCGTCGGTGAACTCCACCATCGAGTGCACGACGCTCTGGGGATGCACGACGACCTCGATCCGGTCGAACGGGGTGCCGAACAACTCGTGGGCCTCGATCACCTCGAGCCCCTTGTTCATCAGCGTCGACGAGTCGATCGTGATCTTCGGGCCCATCTTCCACGTCGGGTGGGCGAGCGCCTGGTCGACGGTGACCTGCTCGAGGTCGGCGAGCGTCCGGCCGCGGAACGGCCCGCCACTCGCGGTCAGCAGCACCCGCGAGACCTCGCGGTCGGTGTTCACCGACGATCGCAGGCATTGGTGCACCGCGCAGTGCTCGCTGTCCACCGGCACGAGCTCGGCGCCCGGTGTGGCCCGGAGGGGCTGCACGACGGGCCCGGCGGCGATGAGGCTCTCCTTGTTGGCGAGCGCCAGGCGACGGCCGGCGCGCAGGGTGGCGATCGTGACCGGTAGCCCGGCGAAGCCCACCACAGCGTTCACCACCACGTCGGCCGGCTCGACCAGGGCCTCCAGCTCGGCCACCACCTCGGCGAACGGCAGCGCCGCGGCGACGCGGGCCCGCTGCGATGGATCGGCGACGGCCACGACCTTCGGGCGGAACTCGAGGGCCTGCTCGATCAGCACGTCGACCGACGAGCCGACGCCGAGCGCCACGACCTCGTAGCTGCCGGCCTCGGCACGCACGACGTCGAGGGTCTGGGTCCCGACGCTGCCGCTGCTGCCGGCGATGGCGACTCGAACGGGGCTCATGGGCGCCAGTCTGGCAGCGAGGGACACGTCCGCCATGTCACGCGACGTGAGAGTCACGTGTGGAGTCCGTCACCGCCGTCCCGATCGGATGGCCGGTCCGGCTCGGATCGCGTGCGGGTCCGACGTGGATCCTTCGTTTGGGGGGCGCAGGTGGCCCGATGGCTCGCGGCTACTTGGTCAGCCAGGGCTGCAGCACGAGCACCAGGTAGTAGACCGCCGGCAGCGTGAACAGGAAGCCGTCGAAGCGGTCGAGCACCCCGCCGTGGCCCTTCACGATGCTGCCGAAGTCCTTGATGTCGAGGTTGCGCTTGAACATGCTCTCGGTGAGATCGCCGAGCGGGGCCGTGATCGAGATGACCGCGCCCAGCAGGAGCAGATCGCCGGTGCTGTTCCAGGTGCTGCTCGACCCAGCGACGCCGACGACCACCATCGCGAGCAGCGTCATGATCGTGCCGCCGATGAAGCCCTCGATCGTCTTGTTCGGGCTGATCCAGGCGCGCAGCGGCGTACGGCCGGCGGCCGAACCGATGAACAGTGCCCCGACGTCGTTGGCCACGACGCCGAGCGCGAGGAGGAACAGGGTGTCGGTACCGACCGTGGTGGACGCGAACCCCTCCGCGACCGGGATGCCGCCCGAGACGTTCGACCACGACAGGATCAGCGCGGCGAACGAACCGAGTACACCGATCCACACGACGCCGAGCATCGTGATCGCCGCGTTCGGTAGCGGGCTGGACTCGAGCCCCGACGAGCTGACGAAGGTGAGACACGCCGCGGCGAACGCGAACACGATCACCAGTGGCAGCGCCTGCTCGCCCACCCAGTAGGCGGCCAGCGGGAGGCACACGGTGGCCACGATGCCGGCGACGGTGGCCGGCCGATAGCCCTTCTCGGTGACCTTGTCGAAGAACTCGACCGATGCGAGGCCGAGGATCGCAACGACGATCGCGAGCACGGCCCACGGCTTGAACAGCAGCGCACCGATGAACGCGGCCGCGATGATCAACCCGACGGCGACCGCGGTGGGCATGTCACGGCTCGACGGTGGCGCCGCGGTGCGCGAGGTGGCGCCGGTGGTGGACGCCGGTCGGACCGGGCGTGGGCCACGCGACGGGTCGACGCGGCCGGATCCCCGGTTGGCCTTCTTCGGCATCGGGCGGCCCATCCGGTCGTCGGTCGGGTCGGTGCCGATGGTGATCCGGCCCGGACCGCGGCGCACCGGCAGCGATCCGTCGCCGGTCTCGTCGAAGGGATCGGCAGCCTCCTCGAAGGCTGCCCTGGTGGGGATCTCGAGTTCGCCGGTCGGGGCCGGGTCGTCGCTCCACACCGGTGCGTCGTTGGAGAACGACGACCACACGTCGAGATCGTCGGTGGGATCGCCACCCGGCTGCGCCGGCTGCTGCGAGGTGAGCATCGACGGCATCTCGCCGGTGGGCGGCGCCGTCCAGTGCGGCAATGGACCCGTGTCGGCCGTCCCGAACGACAACCCGTCGCTCGGGTCGTCCATCTCGCGGGTCATGTCGGCCCGCGACGCATCGTCGCCGAACAACGGTGGCCCGAAGTCGCCGAAGTCGTCGTCATCCCGACCGTCGCGACGGCCACGACGCCAGACATCATCGCTCATGAGGATTCCCCCGATTTCTCGCTGCTCGTCTTCCGGCTGCTGGTCTTGTGGCTGCTCGTCATTCGCTGCATCCTCACGCGCCGACCCAAGGTCAGACCTCGAGCAGTTCCTGTTCCTTGCGCCCGAAGGCCTTGTCGATCAACTCGACATGGTCGTGGGTGATCTTCTCGAGCTCCTTCTCGGCACGCTCGAGCTGGTCGGCGGAGATCTCCGCCGCCTTCTCGGCCGCCTCGAGGTGCTTGCGAGCGTCACGGCGGATGTTGCGCACCGCGATGCGCCCGTCCTCGGCCATGTTCTTGACGATCTTCACGTACTCCTTGCGGCGCTGCTCGGTGAGTGCCGGGAAGTTGAGCCGGATCACCACGCCGTCGTTGGACGGGTTCACACCGAGGTCGCTGTCGCGGATGGCCTTCTCGATCGCGGCGAGCGTGGTGCGGTCGTGCGGCTTCACCACCAGCTGCCGGGCCTCGGGCACGGCGAACCCGGCCAGTTGCTGCAGCGGCACGTGCGAGCCGTAGTACTCGACCTGGAGCCGCTCCACCAGCGCCGGCGTGGCGCGGCCGGTGCGGACGGTCGTGAACTGGCCCTGTACGTGCTCGACCGCTTTCTCCATCTTGTCGATGGCATCGAGGAGCGTCTCTTCGGTCACCGGCACAGGTTACCGAGGCAGCGCACGCTGCGTGGTCATCCGGCTCACCTGGTGGTCCGCCGGGGGGCCAGGGCGCGGCGAACGCAGCGGATCAGGACTGCGGGTTCGTGTCGGGGAGGTCGTCGTGGCGACGACGGCGACTCTGCGGCGCTTCGCCGTGGATGATCGTGCCGACCTGCTCACCGCCGAGGATCGACTGCAGCGCACCGGGCGCCGACATGTCGAACACGACGATCGGGATGAGGTTGTCGCGGCAGAACGCGATCGCCGTGGCGTCCATGACCTTGAGGTCCTTGGTCATCACGTCCATGTAGTCGATCTCGTCGTACTTGGTGGCCGTGGCATCGCGACGGGGGTCGGCGCTGTACACGCCGTCCACGCCCGAGTGCGTGCCCTTCAGCAGCGCGTTCGCGTCCATCTCCGCCGCACGCAACGCGGCGGCGGTGTCGGTGGTGAAGAACGGGTTGCCGGTGCCGGCCGCGAAGATCACGACGCGGCCCTTCTCGAGATGACGCATCGCCCGCCGCCGGATGTACGGCTCGGCGATGCGCGGCATCTCGATGGCGCTCATGACCCTGGTGGACTGCCCGTTGCGCTCCAGGGAGTCCTGGAGCGCGAGGGCGTTCATCACGGTGCCGAGCATGCCGATGTGATCGCTCTGGGTGGCATCCATGCCGGACATCGCACCCGTGCGACCACGCCAGAAGTTGCCGCCGCCGACCACCACGGAGACGTCGACGCCCATCTCGCGGACGGCGATGATCTCACGTGCGGTGTGGTCGAGGGTCGCGCCGTCGAGGCCCGACCCGGAGGCGCCGGCCAATGCCTCGCCCGACGGCTTGAAGACGATCCGCTTCCACCGGGGCGAGCTCATGGGTCTCAGCCGATCTCGACCTGGGCGAAGCGGACGATGCTCGCCGAGCCGATGACCTGCTTGACGGACTGCTTGTCGTCCTTGGCATAGGGCTGGTCGAGCAGTGCCACGTCCTTGAAGAAGCCGTTGATGCGCCCCTCGATGATCTTCGGCAGCGCAGCTTCGGGCTTGCCCTCGTTGCGGCTGATCGTCTCGAGCGTCTGACGCTCCTTCTCGAGCACGTCGGCCGGCACGTCCTCACGGCTGAGGTACTTCGGACGGGCGAAGCCCACGTGGACCGCGATGTCGTGAGCCAGTTCCTGGCTCGCGCCGGCCAGCTCGACGAGCACGCCGTTCACGCCACGACCACCCTGGATGTGCAGGTAGCTGTCGATGACGTTGCCGGGTGCGGCCTCCATGCGGACGACCTCGCCGAGCTCGATCTTCTCCTTGAGGACGATCTTGAGGTCCTCGAGCTGCTCGTTGCGCTCGGCGACGGCGGCCTCGCCCTTGGCGATGACGAGACGGGCGAGCGTCTCGGCCTCGGCCTTGAACTGGTCGCTGCCGGCCACGAAGTCGGTCTCGGACTTCAGCTTCACCATCGCGCCGACGTTGCCGTCGATCACGAGGGCGACGACGCCCTGGGTGTTCTCGCGGTCGTCGCGCTTCGCGCTGGCGGCGAGGCCCTTCTCACGCAGCCACTGCTTGGCTTCTTCCATGTCGCCGTTGTTGGCCTCGAGGGCCTTCTTGGCGTCCATCATGCCGGCGCCGGTCGCTTGACGCAGCGCTTGCACGTCCTTGGCGGTGAATGACATCGGAATCAGCTCTCCGTGCTGGTCTCGTCGGCCGGCGCTGCATCGGCGGCACCGGTTGCTTCTTCGGTCTTGGCAGCGGCGAGGCGGGCCTCGCGCTCGGCCTGGGCGGCGGCAGCCTGGCGGCGGGCCTCGGCCTGGGCAGCGGCGAAGGCGGCCTCGTCCTCGGCGGTGCGCTTCGGGGCCGGAGCGGCCTGCGGGTTGCGCTTGCCCTGGATGTAGCGGCCCTCTTCGATCGCCTCGGCGATGACGCGAGCCATGAGCGCGTTGGCGCGGATGGCGTCGTCGTTGCCCGGGATCGGGAACTGGATGACGTCGGGGTCGACGTTGGTGTCGACGACGGCGATGATCGGGATGCCGAGCTTGTTGGCCTCGGTGACGCCGATGTGCTCTTTCTTGGTGTCGAGGATGAACACCGCGTCGGGACGCTTGTTCATGCCACGGATACCACCGAGGTTCTTCTGCAGCTTCTCGAGCTCACGGCTGAGGAGGAGGGCCTCCTTCTTCGGCATGGCGTCGAACTCGCCCGACACCTTCATGCGCTCGTACTCCTGCATCTTGGCGACGCGCTTGGAGATGGTCTCGAAGTTGGTGAGCATGCCGCCGAGCCAGCGCTCGTTCACGTAGGGCATGCCGACCTTGTCGGCGTAGGTGCGCACGGGATCCTGCGCCTGCTTCTTCGTGCCGATGAAGAGCACGGTGCCACCCTTGGCGGACAGGTCGCGCACGAAGTTGTACGCGGCTTCCACGCGGGTGAGCGTCTGCTCGAGATCGATGATGTAGATGCCACCGCGCTCACCGAAGATGAAGCGCTTCATCTTGGGGTTCCAACGGCGGGTCTGGTGCCCGAAGTGGACACCTGCTTCCAGCATCTGTCGCATGGTGACGACGGCCATGATGTTCTCCTCGTCCACGGTTGGCTGCGCACGACGCCCGTGCACCGACCCGCGAGGCGGGACCGGCGACCGTGGAATGGGCCGTGCGATCGGATTCGGCCCACCGCGCGGCGGACCGGTCGGACATGCTATCGGCCGCCACCTGCGATGCGACAGACCAGGCGCGCAGCACCCGCCGGACGACCGGCGCTGCCGTCGGTCGGGACGAGCCGCGGTCGGTACCGGCGCCGGCCGAGGCGGTCGGTGGGGTCGACCGGCCGGTCGCCGTCGCGCAGCCCGACGTAGAACCGATCGGTGCTCCGCCCCAGCTCCTGACCGGCGCGAACCACATCGCCCCTGGTCACCGACATCGTCGACAACCTGCCATAGGAGGCGCGTAGGCCGTCGCGGTGCTCGACCACGAGCCAGCGGGTGCCGGCCACGGTGCCGGCGAAGACGACCAGCCCGTCGGCCATCGCGATCACGCCCTGACCCGGCCGCGGGCCGTACTCGATGCCGCGGTTGCCCGCGCAGTAGGGGCAGGCCGGCATCCGGAACGGGTCGGTGACGGGCGCGTCGATCGGCGGCACCAGGCACGGCGAGGCGGGAGCGGACCCGACCGGGGGCGCCACGGCACCGGCCGAGAGTGCGAACGCGAACAGCGCAGGAACGAGCACGGACGACATGTGGACCTCCGACGGACACGGCGCCGATGTCGGCGCAGGACACGTGGACGCCGCGTCGGGGTCGATCGGCGTCGATCGGGGGTCCGGCTCATCGGGCCCGACCGACCCCGGATCGGCCAGGCGGCCCGGGGAGCTCAGCGGCTCAGGAGATGCCCGAGGCGGCGAGGCGTGCACGCAGGTGCAGCACCGCCTTGGTGTGGATCTGGGAGACGCGGCTCTCGGTCACCCCGAGCACCGACCCGATCTCGGCGAGGGTGAGGCCCTCGTCGTAGTACAGCGACATGACGAGCTTCTCGCGCTCGGGCAGCCGCCGCACCTCCTGGCGGACCAGGCGGCGCACCTCGCTCTCCTCGACCACTGCGGAGGGCGAGTCGGGCGTCTCGCCGGCGAGCGAGCGGGGCTCGGCACCGGCGACGAGCGCTCGGTCGAGCGGGCCGACCGTGGTGGACGCAATGGCGACGAGCCACTTCTGGAACTCGGTCGAGCTGATCTTGAGATGTCCGGCGATCTCTTCGTCGGTGGGTGCGCGGCCGAACCGTGCCTCCAGCTCGCTGAAGGCGGACTCGACCTCACGAGCGCGGCTGCGCACCGATCGGGGTACCCAGTCGAGCGAACGCAGGCCGTCGAACACGGCGCCACGGATCCGCGGCACGGCAAAGGTCTCGAACTTCACGCCGCGCTCGGGATCGAAGCGCTCGACGGCGTCGATGAGGCCGAAGACACCGGCGGACACGAGGTCACCGGGGTCGACGCTGCTCGGCAGACCGGCGCCGACGCGGCCGGCGACGAACTTCACCAATGGTGAGTAGTGCTCGATGATGCGGTCGCGAGCGATCTGGTCGCGCGACGCGAACCACTTCTCCCACCAGTGCGAGATGTCGACAGGGATGCTCATGCTCGGGGGTGTGCCTCCGCGTAGACGGATCGGAGCCGCTCGTTGCTGACATGTGTGTACCGCTGCGTCGTCGCGACGTCGGCATGCCCGAGGAACTCCTGCACCGCTCGTAAGTCTGCCCCGCCGTCGAGCAAATGCGTCGCGAAGGTGTGACGCAGCGCGTGCGGGTGGGTGGGTGACGACGACCGACGGTCGATGATCCGCCGAACATCGCGTGGGGTGAGCCGATGGCCGCGTTCGTTGCCGAACAACGCGTTGCCGGCGTCGGTCGGCACGACCTCGTGGCGGACGGCCAGCCAACCGAGCACGGCGTCGACGGCCATGGCCGACAGCGGGACGACACGTTCCTTCGATCCCTTGCCGAGCACGGTCATCGAGTCGCCGATGCGACCACCGGTGCCGCCGCGCCGCACGTCGTCGACGTCGAGGCCGCAGAGTTCGCTGACGCGCACCCCGCTGCCGTAGAGGATCTCGAGCACCGCGTCGTCGCGCAGACGGCGCCAGTGTGGCTCGTCGTCGGGGGACGGGCCGTCCAGCAGCCGGTCGAGTTCGCCACCGGTGAGCACGCGCGGCAGGCGGGCCTCGCCGGACGGGGCGCGCAACGACGCGCTCGGATCGGCGGCGAGCACCCCGGTGCGGTGCAGCCAACGGAAGTACTTGCGCACCGCGGCGACCTTGCGGGCGATGGTGCGCTTCGCGTAGCGGCGCGAGCTGAGGAAGGCCACCCAGCGACGGAGGAGCAACCGGTCGACCGACGTCGGGTCGTCGACGCCACCTCGCTCGGCCCAGTTCGCGAAGTCGCGCACGTCGATGCCGTAGGCCGTGACGGTGTGATCGGACGATGCCGTGAGCGAGGTCGCGAACGCGTGCAGCTGCCATGCCGCACAGGGCTCGTCGACCAGGGTCCGCCCACCGGCCCCGTGCACTCCGGATGTCACCCGAGCCACAGTATTCGGTCACGGACATGGCAGGGGTGACCCCATCACCTCGAACCACCCGTCGACGTGCGCCAACCATCCGGCCAGTTCGAGCCGGGCGAGGGCCATGGCGGCCTCGACGACGGACACGCCGAGCGACGCAGCGACCTCACCGACCGTGCTCGCCTTGACGGAACACACCCGGTACGCAGGTATGTCGGCAGGTCGCGGGCGGACCCGGGGGTCGTCGGCCCGGGGGGTCGCACGGGTGTGGTCGAGCCCGAGCGCGACCAGCACATCACCCACGTCGATCGCGGGTGCCGACCCGTCGCGCAGCAACGCATTCACCCCGATTGCGGCCCTGCTGATCGCGCTCCCCGGCACCGCCATCACGGGGATCCCGCGCTCCGCCGCCATCTGGGCGGTGATCAACGACCCACCCGTCTCCCGGCTCTCGACCACCACCACGATCTCGGACAGCGCCGCGACGAGGCGGTTGCGTTGGGGGAAGCGGTACGCGACCGGAACCGCCCCGGGCGGCCACTCGCTCAGCAGCAAGCCCTCCGCGCCCACCCGTTCCCACAGCGCCCGGTGCTCGCGGGGATAGACGACGTCGTGACCCGAGGCGACGACGGCGATCGGCCGGCCCGACGCACCGCCGGTGACCGCCTCGAGCGCGCCGGCATGGGCGTGCCCGTCGATGCCGCGGGCGAGGCCGGAGACCACGTGCACCCCCGCATTGGCGAGACCCTCGCCGAGGGTCCGGGCGATGTGACGCCCCGCCGCGGTGGCGTTGCGAGTGCCGACGATCGCGACCCGTCGCCCGTCGAGCCAAGCCGGGTCACCCCGGGCGAACAGCACGGGCGGCGGTTGCGGGTCGTGCCGCAGCAGGTCGGGATAGCCCTGCCGTCCGAGGACGACCACACGGAGCCCGAGCTCCTGGCAGCGTTCCCACACCGAGGCCGGTTCGCGCCGACGTGCGCTGCGCCGCCACGTGGCGCGCACGTCGTCGCGGGCGAGCACCTTGGCGACGAGCCCGTCGCTGGGCGGGAGGTCGCCCGCAGCCACGTGGAAGGCCTCCGCCGGCGGATGATGGCGGAGCAGGACCGCCAGCCGGTGCACGGTCATGAGATCGAAGCCGGCGAGCGAGGCGGCGAACGCCTCCTGCGGGAGATCGTCGCCGACGTCTCCACCCGGGCCGACGGTCATGCCACGCGCACCCGCGACGAACCGGCGAACGGCACCCGGAGCTGCAGCGCCACGGTGAGGAGTTCGACGCTGATGGCCTCGGGGGCGCCGGCGAGGTCGCCGATCGTCCGGGCCACCCGGCGCACGCGGTGGAGCCCGCGGGCCGTGAGTCGGTTGGCCTCGAACTCGCGGCGCACGAGCGACTCGGCCGCATGGTCGAGCGGTGCGAACACCTCGAGCTCGTCGGCGCTGAGCGCTGCGTTGACCTTGCCGGCGCGCTCGATCGCCAGCTCTCGGGCGGCGAGCACGCGTTCACGGACCACCGCGGTCGACTCACCGACCTCCCGGCCGAGGAGGTCGTCGACACGTGCGGCACCGACGCTGACGCGCAGGTCGAAACGGTCGAGGAACGGCCCGCTGATTCGTCGGAAGTACTTCATCCGCGCCGTGACGTCGCACTCGCACTCCCCCGGGGCCCCGCCGCCGCAGGGGCACGGGTTGGACGCCGCGACCATCTGGAAGCGAGCCGGCAATGTGGCGGTGGATGTCGCCCGCGACACCCGCACCACACCCTCCTCGATCGGCTGGCGCAGGGCATCGAGCACGTGGGCAGGGAACTCGCCCAACTCGTCGAGGAACAACACGCCGCCGTGTGGGAGTATCACGATTATGTCTCCACCAAAGAGAGTGGCCATCTACGCTCGCCTTTCGCGCCTGACCGACACCAACGCCGCCAACATCGACACCCAAGTCAAGGAGTGCCGGGAGTTGGCTCGCGCTCGGGGTTGGCTGGTCGTCGAGGAGTTCCGCGAAGTCGAATCCGCGTACGACCGTGAGTTCGCGGACTCTCGACCGGGGTTCGGCGCGCTCCTGAACGGCGTTGGCGACGGTCGCTTCGACGTGGTGATGGCGTGGGCCTTCGACCGGCTGTACCGATCACCGGAAGAGGCTGCTGTGTTCTTCCGCCTGTGCGGCAAGCACGGCGTGATGCCGACGACCGTGCGGGAAGGTGACCGAGATCCCAACAACCCTGGCGACGACATGCTCAACACGATGATGGCGGCGATTGCTCGCTTCGAGTCCGCGGTCAAGAGCAGCAGACTCCAGGCGAAGGCGCGACAGATCGCGGAACAGGGACGCATTGGCGGTGGGGGCACTCGACCATTCGGGTTCGAGTCACACACCGCCGACGACAAGCCCGATCGCGTGACACACCGCGAGGAAGAGGCGGAGTCCATCCGCTGGGCCGTCGACCAGGTGTTGGCCGGGCGCTCACTTCGATGGATTGCTCTGAACATGCCGGTCGGTCCAGTGCAGGCGGCGCGGTGGTCGCCATCGCCGCTGCGCAACATGTTGCTCAGCCCTCGGATCGCCGGGATCCGGGAACACCGCGGCGTCGAGGTCGCGAAGGCGGTGTGGCAGCCGATCGTCCAAGAAGACAAATGGCGGGCAGCGTGCCGTGTTCTACAAGACCCGGCTCGGAAGACCTGGCGGCCTGCTCCGCGCTACCTGTTGAACGGCATCGCGGTGGACGCCATAGGCCGGAGGCTGTTCGCCCGTCCCAACGGCCGAGGTGTGCGGTGCTACATCAGCCTGCCCGACGAGCGCGGCCCGGGGGTCCGCATCGAGGCAGCACCCACGGAGGCACTGGTCGACGAGTTCATGACGTCCGACATCGTGAGTCGATGGCACCGGGCTCAGTCGAACGCCGTCGAAACGTCCCCGCCGCCCGACAACTCCGAGCGCGTCAGAGAGATCGACGAGGAGATCGAGCAGATGATAAGCGACAAGGCTGACGGCCGCCTGCGCTACCCGGCCTTCCGGAGCTTGTATGTGCCGCTCATGACCGAACGAGACGCGCTGGTCGCCGAGATGAAGCCCGTGCAGCATTCCATCGACCTCGATGCCGCCCTATCGGAGTACGAGTCGCTGGAGGTCCTGCTGAGGCGAGAGGCGATCTCCGCCGTCGTCTCCAAGGTCGTCGTCCGCCCCGCAGTTCGAGGACGCAACACCTTCGACCGAAGTCGTGTCCACATCCACCTGCGGTCGCCTGGCCTGTCTCTCCTGCCGGGCGTGTCATCGAGCACGGGTGGCGAACGACGAGATCCCGACGTCGGCGCGGAGTACGTCGACCTCGGCGACGGGTGGGTGGTTGGAGGCAGCCCGGACTTCGACGATGCGCCTGACGAAGACGTAGCCCCGCGGCGGCGCGCCTGGCGATGACCGCGCCGTCCGTATCGACAGGGTTGACTTCCTCGCCGCCTGGTGTACATTGCTGGACGAGAGCGACGTCAGTTTTTCCTGGCTGACATCGCGGCACGGTTTCGTGGCTCGGCATGGCAGGGGAACGGCTCCAGAGGAGCACCCACCAAGCCCCGCGCCCTTTGGGCGCAGAGAGAAGCCATCATGTACCGCACCATCAACCCCACTGTCTGGCCGTCCAGCATCGACCTTCCGAAGGACCAGGCGTCCATGTCGGACGGCGACTGGATCCGCTTCATCGAGCGGCACATTCGCGGCATCGAGAGGGTGGACGCCCTCGATGGAGCCCGTCTCGCCGACACCCGGCGTGCACTTCTTCGTCACCGTCGCGCTCACCACGCTCGTGCCGGGAAGTCGTGCCCCCGCTGGACGGGCCGCCTCCGCTGACGAGCAAGCAAGATCAGGATCGAGCTGGTCCCGAGGAACGGTCCTCGGGATCATCTCGATCAGTCGATGTCGCCGAGGTCGACGACCTCTCGAACCGTCAGGCCGAGCACGTTGGCGATCTCGTCGAGGAAGCGCACGCTCGTCAGGAACCACTCGGTGCCGCCGGTGTGGGCTCAGCCTCGCGGGCCATACCCGATCGGCGACCGGCATCGGAGCCGGAGGAAGCGGGACGGCCATGGGTGCCGGTGCCCATAGGCACCAGAGACGAGGCCGTGGCGGAAACGATGGACTCGACAGCACTGGCGCGATGTACCCATTCGGGCTCGGCAATCCAAGTGGTCCGAGGTTCTACCTGCAACTCGACGAACTCCTCGCGAGATGCGCCTCGTGGTGACCGACAAGTGGAATAGGCCAGAAGCTGCCATCCGACGCAACCACCCTCGCTACGTCTATGGCGTCAACGACGTGCTGCATGGTGAACATCGCGCCATCACAACCATTCCACCCCGTTGATGTTCCGCAACCCGTCAGGAACCTCGCTCTCGGCCATGGCCGCAAGCGTGGTCGTCACCGCTGACCTACCCGTCTACCGTTGCCCAATGGACTGGTCGACGGCAGTACCCGCACTCATCGGCGCTGGTGGTGCGACAACAGCAGGGATCGTGGTGGCGTCGAGGCAGGCCCGCATCAGCCGAAGCAACCGACAGGTCGATGCGTACGGAGATGTTCTGCGCTTCGCCCACCACACGATGCGATGGGTCGAGCGAACGAAGCCGATGCTCAGCTTCTCCGGCGACTCGCCGCCCGAGTCGCCCAGCATGGAAGATCAGGTCAACGCACGCACCACCATGTTGCTGTTCGGCTCGGCTCGTGCACGCTCGGCGTTCATGGACTTCATGGCAAAGGTGATGGCCTTCACGACCATCGTGAACGAGATGGTCATCACCGACGCCGAGAACGCAAGTGGTCGCCGCCTCCCCGAGGACCGGAACCTCTGGATGGAGCTGCACACCGCCCGAGGCGAGGTCATGGCGTCGTTCGATGCGATGGCCAACGTCATGTCCGAGGAGGCAGCGCCGACGCCACGGCGCACTCGTATGAAGGCGACGGCGGGTAACGGCTGGAGGCGACTACGGCGAGGCTGATGTCTAGCTTGGAAGACCGCCCGCCCGCCGTGCAGCACGGCTGTGCGATCAGGCGAACCGGTCGAACCAC
This sequence comes from Actinomycetota bacterium, assembly GCA_963169665.1. Classification (GTDB taxonomy): domain Bacteria; phylum Actinomycetota; class Acidimicrobiia; order Acidimicrobiales; family Ilumatobacteraceae; genus VFMC01. The sequence goes on from CAUJET010000151.1 coordinate 38,420, forward strand.
TCGACGTTGACGATCGGCATCAAGGTCACCCCGACCTCCTTGGCGAGCACCAACTCGCACAACCGCTCACCGTCGATGAGGTCGACATGCGGGGTGGCCGAGACGGCAGCCTTGCGTGCGGGGCCACTGAAGCGGCCAAGCGTCACGAGGATGGCCCGCTCTGCGCCAACGGCGGAGGCGTCTCGCTGGAAGAGGGCGACCACCTCACGACCGACCGTGCTCGCCGGGTCGTAGCGCTTCACCTGAACTGCCACCGTGGCCGAGAGCACATCGCTCAGGGGGGCCGTGCCGAGGCCGTCAATGCCTTCGTCACCAGAACCGCCTCGGCGTGTCAGCTCCAGGCCGTACAGCCGCAGGAGGTAGAGGCTGAATTCCTCGAAGCCATCAGGTGTAAGGCGGTGGAGGCGGGAGAGCAGCGCCTCCGTCCACGACGTGTCCTCCTCGGCTTCGAGACCGGGCGGCTCCTCTTCTTCCACGACCTCTGGCGTCACGGTCGGCTCGGTCTTGGGTGCCGCCTTCGGCCTGGACTGCCGGACCTGGCGGTCCAACTCGGCGAGACGCCGCCGTGCTTCGTCCTGAGGAAGAGCCAGGATCGTTCCCCCGAGCGGAGTCAGCAGGAACAGACCTCGCTTCGGGCTCTCGATGGCACCGGAGAGCTTGCAATACGACCGAGCCCAGGCGGCACGGTCGAGGAGCACAGACTTGTCTCGGTTCGGGTACTGGAGCGCCACCATCTCATCGGTGTAACCGCCCGCCTCGATCATGCGCTGCGCAACCTCTCGTCCTGACCCTGAACCACCAAGGTCACGAAGCGCTTCGAGAACCGGGAGCATCAGGTCCGAGTAGGTCGGAAGATCAAGGCTCGCTGTCATCCTCTTCTTCTACTTGATCCTCCGCGCAGTGCAAGGCAGTCAGCGCACAAGCAATGATGCCGTCCGCGCCGGAGCATTCGACCTGGAGCCACTGTGGCCTCCCAGCAAGCTGTCACGCATCCACCACGGCGGCTCGGCGTGCCGGGCGGCCACCGTGCGGATGCAACCACTCCGAGCCCGAGCCGCCAGACGCACCCAAATGGTCCGCCTGCCGCCACCACGTCATCGTTACGATCACCCATATATGGGCGGAATGAACATCGGTCTCGAAAGGCGACGGGTTGCGACCAAGGCACCGCCGACTCGCACCGCCGACGTCGACTTCGTGGCGATCGACTTCGAGACGGCCAACAGGAAGCGGGAGAGCGTCTGCTCGGTGGGCGTCGCTGTCGTCAGCGGCGGCGTTGTTGTGGAGTCGACCTCAACGCTCATCAACCCCGACAGCGAGTTCAGCCCCTACAACATCGCCATCAACGGGATTCGCCCCGAGGACGTCGCCAACGCGCCGCACTTCCCGGAAGTCTGGGATGTACTCGCCCCAGTGCTCGCCGGGCGGACCGTCGTCGCTCACGTCGCGACGTTCGATCTCGGTGTGCTCCGTCAGGCAGTAGCGCGCTACGAACTCCCAGGTATCGACATGAGGGCGCTGTGTAGCTGGCGGCTGGCTAGGAGGACCTGGCAGGCATTTCCGTCCTTCGGGCTCTCGTACCTGAGCGGCCAGCTCGGCCTCTCTCTCGACCATCACGAAGCCGGATCGGATGCGGCGGCGTCGGCCGAGGTTGTCCTCGCAGCGATGCGCACCCATGGGACGTCGAGTCTCGACGACCTGTGTGGCCGGTTGGATATCACCCCGGGCAGACTCAGTCCTGACTCCTTTATCGGTGTCTCGGCATATGGAGGAGATCTCCGGAACATGAGCGGCGCTGCCGACGCCGACCCCGAGCATCCCCTTTACGGCCGCCGAATCTGCTTCACCGGAGCAATGTTCTCGATGACCCGTGGCGAGGCGGCCCAGAGAATCGTCGAGTTCGGAGCCGACTTCAAGAAGGGCGTGTCGGCCCAGTGCGACATGTTGGTGATCGGCGATGCGGACTTCGTCCAGTTCGCGGACGGATTGCAGACCGGGAAGATGTTGATGGCGGCGGCCCTCCGAGCGGATGGCGTCGACATCGAGGTCATTGCCGAGCGTGACTTCCTCGCGCTGCTGGCCTCGTAGATCCGCGAGCCGTCAGCCCCTGGATGGAAGAAGATGGTCCACCGGTGGAAACAGCCGGTTACGGCGTCGCCGCCGATCAGGTCCGTCTACTGCCCGGCCTCTCGGTCGGCTGTTCCTACGGGGCCGACGAGACGCGACACCGTGGCCGGATGCCAGCGGTCCCCCCGTCGAGGCTTCCGCCCCTCCGAGTCCAGTACGGAGATGATCTCCCTCAGGCTGCGGGCGTCGGCATGAAGCTCCCGGATCCTGGCGATCGTGTCGAGCATTTCAGCGTTCGGCACCAGGTTGCCCTGGTGGTCCGACTCGAAGCCGTACGGCGGCGCGCCGCCGGTGTAGCCACCCTGCGATCGCTTCTCTTGCTTCTCCCCTTGGCCATCCTCGGGCGGATGAGGCCACGTTCGAGCTGAGCGAAGACGCCCCGCATCTGCCGGATCGCAGTGCGCATCGGGTCTTCGGGGTCGTCTTCGAGGACCTCGCCGCCGTCACCGAGCGAGAACACCTTCCCGCCCGCCTTCCATACCTCGGCGAGACAACCCTCCTGCTGGGTCATCTGTCGGGCGAGCCGGTCGGGCGACGTGATCACCAGCGCATCAGCCGCGCCGGACTTCAGACTCGCCAGTGCACTCACCCCTGCCGTTCACGCCTCACCCGCGACAGGAATGCAGGAGTGAGCCCGTCAACGGTGGCGTAGAGCTGCGCGTTCGTCAGTCCAGCGTCGAGGCCACGGTTCACGGCGATCCTGATCGGGTTGGCGGCAGCGGTGGGCTTCCGACCCGGCTTCCTCGGCACCCTGCCAGTCGGCGTTCCGTCTGCCCGGAAACCCGGGGTGCGAGCACCGCCAAGCTGCATCCCCCGCGAGCGGGCAACGGCAAGGCCAGCCTTGGTCCGCTCGGAGATCAGCCGCCTCTCCATCTGGCCGACTGACGCCAAGAGGTTTCGTGTCAGCTCTGCGTGTGGGGTACCGGAGGGCTCGCCGAGTTCGAGCACATGCAGCGTCGCACCACACTCTTCGAGGCAACGGGCGATGTCCGAGACATCGCGGACATCGCGGCTCAGCCGGTCGATCTTCGTCACGACCAACGTGCCCCGTTCGGCGCACACGCGACGAAGGAGAGCTTCGACCTTCGGACGACCTGTGCGGTTCTTGCCACTCGCGTGTTCGACGGTGATCGTGGCGTCCGGGTATCGAGCGATGATGGCTGTGCGTTGGGCGACGACCCCGTACTCCTGCTCGTCCGTGCTCGTGCGGCAGTACCCGAAGATGGTCACGAGCCCGAGGTTACCGTAATTCAACGTCCCTTGAATTTCGGCAAGTCCGGACAAGGTTGCGCTTGCAAGTGCAAGCGCGGCCGAATAGAGCCCGCACGGCCTGTCACGATCTGACGATGCTCACCGTCGAGAACGCCTTCGGCGCAAGATCATCCGGCACGACCGGTTCACGATCACGCCCGAGCGCATGGGCCAATTCGACCGGCGCAAGAACGCCAACGGCACCGAGGAGGACGTCCACATGTGGATCTCCCGGCAGATCAACATGGCCACTCCGTTCGAGCTGACGGTGCTGTTCATGATGCGATCGGACCAGAAGCAACTTCGCGCCATGGAGATGGCCCAGCAGGCGCATATGGCGCGATGGACCCGCAACGCCGTGTTCGCAGCCATCGCCGCCGTGAGCGCATCGAGCATCGTGGCGCTGGTCGCCACGTTCATCGCCCGGGGCTGAGCCTTATGGGCGAAGGGGCTCTAGCCGCTCGTTCTAGGGTCGGAATCATGACTGAGTTGTTTCCTCCGCCTGGGACGCCGTCATCGTGGCGGCCCGACCCCTCCCTACCTCACCGCCTTCGGTACTGGGATGGCTCCCAGTGGACCGAGCATGTCTCGTTTGAAGGAGAGGGTGGATACACCGAGCCGTACCTCGGTCCCGGGGAGACCCGCTGGCAGTACGGCATCGTGAACATCGGTATGTACCAGGCTTCCGAGCGGATGCAGATGGTGCTGGCCGCGGCGGGCGAGGCCGGATGGCATCTCATCGCCGTCTACGACAAGGCGTCCAACTGGATGAACGGCATGGAGAAGGGGTTCATGCTCTTCCGGCGCACGGTGCCACCTGGCGTCCGGCTCGCACCCGATGAATGGTGCGCCACTCTGGACGGCCGACGTTGACGTGGGGTGTCGGAGTCAGGCCGTGAACGCTGCGCCGAAGCGGAGCGTACCGACGATCGGTTTCTGACGTCCCTCGACCAGCCTCGGCCGGTGTCGCCCGCTCGTCTTGTTTGGGCGCGGCAACGGGGTGTCTGTTCGTCCTTGGGCGGACAGACACCCCGTTGGTGGTGTCGGTTGGGTTCAGGGCCTGGGTGTTCTGCTGTCGTCAGCAGGCTCCGATCCAGGGGGATCCGGCGTACGTGATGGTGAGGCAGCGGCCCATGTCGCGGGCGTTGCGGCGGCCATCACCCAGGTGAAGCTCATGACCGCCATGATGGTGAACATCGCGTTGACACGAAGCAGACGTGCGTTCTTGGGTACTTCGGGGACCGGGAACGCTACGGCGGTCCGAGCGGTCGCCACCACGATGGTGGAGTCGTCCGAACCCGTGACGCCAACTCGAAGGCGCGTCCCGAGGCGTCCGACGCCACCTGCGCGCACCTCCGAAAACGGTGTGAACTCAGCGTCGAACTCATCGGGCTCGTCCTCGACCCGCACATGCACTCGTGGAGGCCAATAGAGAACCTGCGCGACAGGAGTCATCGCGGCAAAATAGTCCCTCTCATATGTCGTTCGTACACGAAGCCAAACCCCAACCCCGCCACCAAGGACCGAGCAAAGGACGCGTGCATCGAACGCCGGGGTACGACTTAACGCCGGGAGGAAACCGACCCAGCCAGCGCAGTCCGCTGGATGGTCGAGCTGGGCCATAGCAGCGCCCGAGGCCCCAGTGTGCCTTCGAGGTTCTGCTCAACTCCTGGGCCTCTGAGCACCCTCTCGGTAGCAGTCAGCGACGCTGTCCTCCACGGCGGAGCGGCCGGTAATCGTCATCGCAGCGGATGGCGATCTGACGTTGGTGTGCTGACGTTCGGCTCACTCCTCGCAGCAGGCCGAGTGAGACAATCCGGTCGTCGGCGGATGTCGCGACGGTTGGAGGTACCCGAGATGCGAAGGCAATGTACGCTCGGAGGGTGCCTGGATCTTTCCGATCGCTGAGGGACGCTGTCCGATCCTGTCCCTTGCTGAAGCTTGACGAGTTCGCTGCTCTCCGCCGGTTCAAAGGCATGACGTTGCCGAACAGCACCGAGACCACGCGGTACCACCTCGACGTGGTTCGACTTTTCGCCACCACGATCTGCGGAACACTGGATCAGACTCTCCGTGCGAAGCCAAAGCGAGGAGCGAATCTGGATAGCTATCGTGGGGAGCTGTCGTTGCTCTCCTTCAGCCTGGCAGCAACGCATTGTCGCGACTTGACGGGCAATGGCGACCTCATCAACCCGCCAAATGGCCCGTACCTCGTGGACTTGATCGCGTCGACACGAGCGTCCTTGGCCGAGCCGATCATTGCTGCAGCAGAGGGTCGAGACAGGTTGGCCGTCGGTAGTACCACAGCGCGATTGGCAATTGAAGTTGCAGAGCGAAATCGGCTCAAGACGAAGGTAGAGCCGCTGGAACTCACGATGATGCTGCCCACGATTCTGCGTATCGCACTTGAGACTCTCGCGGACGCAGTGCGCACGTCGGCTGGTTCGGTTCTTGAACCTCTTGAAACCGGCGATGCCGGGCTGCAGATTCCTTAGGACGCAGTGGAGTCGAGCTAGGCCCCGTCCCCACGAACGGTGTCGCTGCCGTGCTCATCGAGCATGTCGGGCAACAATGATGCCTGGGCGTGTCGAGGCGCTCGGAGGCCCGTCGGTCGAACGGTCACTCAGATGCTGGGCTCGATGTGCAGAAACCCGACCGCAGCATCCCTTCGGCGAGAGGACCCTCCCGTTACCCTTAAGGCCACTGTTCCCACCTGAGAGAGGCAGCATCCATGCGCCAGAAGGTCGCGATAGTGCTCGCAGTGATTGGGGTGATCGCCTCGATTGTTTCATTGGGCTCCGATTGGACGGTCTTCGATGGAGTAATTGGTGGGGGGATCTGGTACCTGATCGGATTCGGTGTCGGAACACCGCGGCGTCGAGGTCGCGAAGGCGGTGTGGTCCTGGCTGGACGGGGGCCTCATCGTCCCGATGACGAGGCTGTGCCTGTTTCAAGACGGCCTGATGCCTTGCCGCGAGCCACGCCGGTGCGGAACGAGTACGCACCGCACCGGCCGAGGTGCCCTGTCGATCATGAGGTGCCAGCAGGAGCCAACTTCTGCCCGAGTTGCGGCATCGCGGTCTCCGGGGGCGTTCCAGAGCCTTCGGCCGAGACGCCTACCACTGACCTCGAACCTCCTCCGCCACAACCGGCAACACCCCAGCGAGTGCCTGCGGGCTGGTACGCGGATCCGACTGGGCGATTCCCGAAGCGCTACTACAACTCGGACGGCAAGTGGGAGGCGTTGTGCAGGGATGACAACGATCGCGAGATCCGCGACGCCGTTGCTGTTCCCCGAGGCTTCGGTCCACCCGGTTCCCCTCCGCCGCTTCTGGCCGCCCAACCGACACGACCAGCTCTTGCCCCGGGTTCCGGCAGAAACGGGTCCGGCTGGTACCCAGACCCGACCAGCCGCTTCGCCTTGCGATACCTCAACGCTGACGGCAGATGGGAGCGCCTCTGCAAGGACGACGCCGGGAGAGAGGTCTTCGACCATGAGACCGACCCACGAACCCTGACCCTTCCGTGACCGCTTCACCCTCACCACACGAGCACGAGACCCGAGCAACCATCCGATACGGCAATTTTTGATGGTGCCGGTGATCGTCCGCGCCTGGCCGTGTTCGCTGCCGATGCCCTACAGGAAGACTTACCGACTTCAGCCCGGCGAGTCCTGGCGCGGCGCACCGACCACGGATCATCAGTTCGAGTACTACGTACAGCGAGACGGAGAGGCCATCCCGGTCGGAGCCGCGATCGCAAGAGAAGTCATCGACGATGGAGCGGCATGGGCGTGCTTCACCGAGATGTGGGCCGGTCGCATCGTGCTTGTCGGCCCCGACCTCGTCTGCCTTCCCCACGACGGGCCAGCCGGTGACCTCGTCACCCAACTCCGCACAGCCCACGGCGGGCTCAGCGGGCTTCCCGACGTCGTCGGCCAACATCACGATGGGCGCGTCATCATGCGCGAGGCCAAGGCCCTCAAGAGCAACGACCGACTCAGCGCCAGCCAGCACGCGTTCGCCCGGACTGCCCAGGACCTCTTCGGCGATCGCCTCGACGTCGCCGTTGTGTCTTGGGCCGTCCCGTAGCATCGAGGCAGACTCTCCCGCGATGTCCACCACGTTCTGGCTCTGCTCGAAGGGACACCAGAACCATCCGACGCGGGACCGATGCGGTGTCCGCCGCGAGAAGCGCCTAGGGGCGGCGCTGCCAATTCCGGCCGAACCATCGAGGCGTCCCTGGTACCGCACCAGGGAGTGGCTCGGTGTCGCAGCGCTCGGGTTGGCCGCCCTTCTCGTCCTTGGCACAGCGCTCTGGAGTGAGCACGGGCCAACCAGTCCTCGTGCCCAGCGAGCCGCTGCCAACTCAGCGACCGAACCGGCCCTTCGGCGCTCGTTCACGGCGTGGTATCAGGCCAATCTGGCATCTTGTCGCGCCACGGATGATGCGCCGGGAGACCGACCCGTGAACCGAGCGCCAACGTCTTGAACGCGAGCGGGAGCATCACGGCAACGGACGAGGTCGAGCTGTTCAGCAGGTCCCAGCGACCCTCGTAGCCCTCGAACACCGAAGCCAGCACTCGTGCTTGATCGTGCCCTGCGGTTCGCTTCCCGGCCACCACACCCGGTTCGGTGAGCCAGTGCTGATGGCTGATCCACGCCGCGGCAGCAACGTGGTTGCGCGGCACGATGAAGGCACGGTGTGCTCCCGCTGGAGAGGCGGCAAGGGAGACCAGCACGAACCATTCATGATCGGTTCGCTCCGGGTCCTGCGCCTTGAGCCCGAGCCGCCAGTTCGGCTGCGGCATGTGGCTGGCTGTCTTGACCTGCACCTCGACGGTGCGCCTCGATTCCTGATGTACAGCGAGAATGTCAGTTCGCTCCAAGCCATCACGGGTGAGAGCCACACCCCAGCCGAAGCCTGCCATGACCGAGCAGACCCAGTGCTCGCCCACGAGCTTCACCATCTTCGTGTCCGACATGCGGTCCATCCTTGCCGGTGGCGGCATCTCGCCCTGGCGAGTCGCCCCGGCTACCGCCGACCGCCGCGACGGCCTTGGTCCCGGCGACGCAGCGCTACTGTCCACGTATGGTGTTCAACGGAAAGGTCGTCGGCGGTGCCTTCATCAACGCGGTGATCTCCACCAATCGAAAGGGCGAACTGGCGCTCAGTCTCCCGCTGAAACGAACGCCGAATATCACTGCCGATGCAGTCTCGTCGTGGGAGGAGATCATTCCCGACGCACGAGGTGGAGCCGCTGGCGCTCTCAGCAAGGTTGGCCAGGCTGTCGCACGAGCTGCGCTGCCGGGCGCTGTGGGCAAGTCCGCCTCCGCAGCCGTTGATTCCGCCGTGGACGCAGCGATGAAGAGCCAACACACCGTCCGAGTCGATTGGGTCGACGGTAAGCAGTCGCTGATCCATCTGCCAGACAAACTCTTCCAGCACCTCGGGATCGTGCTCAACGACCGCCGCATCGCCACGGCAGCGCCGACGCCGCCCGCGATGCCGTTGCCACCACCATCGGGAGCGACGACCGTTGCACCAGCCGGAGTGATCGGAAAGCTCGCATATCTGGCAGGCGCATCAACGAGTGAGCAACCAGACGCGATGGAGCAGATTGCGAAACTTGCGACGCTCCGCGACCAAGGCGTCCTGACCGAAGATGAGTTCGCAGCGAAGAAGGCCGAATTGCTCCGGCGAATCTGAGTTCAGCGTTGTAGGTGGTCCCGCACAGATGCCTGGTGTGTTCGCGGGCTCGGACGTAAAGGCAATCTCATGGCGCATCGCGTTCGCGAACTATCGTCCGGACGTGCCGACATCAAGGCTCCTGTGGGGTGCGGCGATCTGCGCGATGTCGGTCGCCGGATGTGCGTCGAACAGTGACGGAACCTCTATCTGAAGCTCGATCGTGAGCCGCCTGAACCAGGCCAGGGTCATGCGCCTGCCGGACGAAAGCCGGTGAAGTCGCATCCAAGCGCACAGGTCTTGCTGTGAGTGGTCCAGCCATGGGCTCGCATCCAGACGATGATGTCGATCGCTCGGAGTACGTGAAGGTTGATGGGTGCACCGGCGTCGGCGATCGCCTGCCTCACTCGGTCCGCGAGGTCGACGGCTCCATCGTGGCGAGCCACCTCTTGCCAGAAGGCCCAGTAGCTACTTCCGAAGCAGAGCGCCCGATCAACGTGCTGGTCGTAGACGGGCAGCAGTCCCGGCCGCTTCGCAGCGAGGATCTTGCTGGCGATCGTGCGTCCCACCTTGCGCTGATTCGCCACTGCCTCCCACAGTCGCCATGCGCCGGAGTCGCGATCGAGCAGCTCGGGCGAGTCCCACAACGTGGCACCGGCAGGAACATCCACCAACAGATCGTTCGCTTCGTCGGAGTCCAGCAACCACAGCGCCGCTCTCGGCGGAACGTTTACCGACAGCATGGACACCGCCACGATGTCCTCGGCGGTGAACCTGCCGGGCGGTGACCCAGCGGCGAGGCGATCGAATGCGGCTCCCGTGTAGTGGTTGTCGCTGCCGAAGTAGGACCGCAGCGCCACGACGGCGAGATCGAACGATCGGCCCTCGACGAACGCAAGAACTCTGTCGTATGCCGAAGAGTCGGCGCTGTCGGAGGATGTCATGGACTGCGAGGTTACTCGGATCGCAGGAACGGACCGCGAGGAACGTCACCGCCATCTGCGCGCCGGACGAAGGAGTTCGTCGACTCCCTCGACGTCGTCGTAGCCATGGCTCTTCTCGGCACCTCGTCCCACTTCTCCGGGTGTGCACGAGCTTCGGCGAGGAGTGCAGACCAGTCCGAGACGACTGCCTCCAGCGAGCCGAGGGTCCCCATCAGCGTGAGCTGCTTCGAGCGCAGCAGCACGACCGCCGTCTCCGGATCATCGCCTCCGATGTCGCCGATCCAAGATGTCTCGTTGCCATGGATCGTCACGGTGATCGAGGCGTGCTGGCACAGATCATGGTGGTTGAGTTCGAGTGCAGGGTTGCTGGTCGCCATGGACCGACCGTACGGCAGGGGTGCGCGGTTCGCTCAGGTGCTCGTCTGTGACGGAGTCGACCAGCCGCCTGACTTGGCCTCCGTGGGCGTGAGTCCCTTCACGATGCTCCTTGCGGCCTGGTATGAGGTGAAGCCAGTGCTGAACCAGACGGCCAACTCTCCATCACCCGGAAGGTCCACATCGGCACGAGCGAGGCGTTCGAGAACTTGCCGCCTGAACCTGCGGAACGGCTCGTCAAGCTCTGCCACTGATGCCATGCTCCCGGCTCGGGAGTCTCCAGCGAACTCGGTGCGGGACGACCCGCCGATGCAGACGCTGCATGGCTTTCGGTGCAGATTGACAGCGGCACCAAGCCGGGTCTCCTCGATCGGCGCGTTGCTTCGACCAAGCTCACGGTTCTTCTCTTGCCCTGCTGCCAGCGCTTCACAATCGCGACGGCTGTGGTAGCACTCACCGCCCGCAGTGACGAACACCCGAGGACTGTCACACAGAGAGCACCAGTCCCTCTGAATGCCATGGATGCACCAACCGACGTGCAGATCATCCGCGTCCGTCATCACTTCCTCCTCCACTCTGAAGAACATCCATATCCAAGCCGAGCACGACGAGCGCGTTGGCCATCACACTGACGCCGACAGCCGGAAGACGAAGTGCCCGCCGTCCACACCGGAGCCGTTGAAGAAGCATGTGACGTCGAAGTCGATCGCCGTGTCACCGATCGTCGGCACCACCACAACATGTGTCGACTTCCAGGCGAGAACTAGCGCTGGTGGCAACTCACCCTCGTCAACCATGTCGAAGTCGATCTCCTCGATGTCGCGCAACCCGTACACCCTCATGTCCAGAAGATCGTGGATCGACTCCGGCAGATCGTCCGATCCGTCATCAAGGTTCATGAACTCATTCATCGCTCTTCATCCCTCCGGTCAAGATCACCACGGTGGCGATCAGTAGAAGCACCGAACGCAGGCCAGTCCCACCGATCACACTGCGGAAGCGTGCGAACACGCTTGAGCAGAACCACGACGAACCTCCGGCCAACGCCCACCGCCCGCACAACGCCAGGCACCTGTATGGCGCGATGTTGCGTATTCGTGACCGCTCTGCGACATCCGGTTGCCGCGCACACAACGCCAGGCACCTCTATGGCGCGATGTAGGCGTCATTTCATCCGCGCTGCGGAGGGCGACCCACACGCTTCAGCGCAGCAACGACGTCACCCGGCGACAGCCCACGCAACCGCAGGCACCTATATGGCGCGATGTCGCGTCCATTTCGCAACGTCGCCAGGAACACCCGCACCTCGGCGCTCGACGAGCGCATCGGAAGCATCACTGAGTCCGCCCACGGGCTACAGCGCTCATCGTCACCGATGCGCCGTCACACCTATCCGCGACCGTGGTCCGATGGAGGAGCCGACACCTGAGGAGATCGAGCAGCTCGTGCGCTCGATCTCCATCTCGCCCTCGCTCGGCGAGCGCGATCGGATCAGGGCCATCGAGTGGCTCCGCATCCTGGCAAGCCTTCTTCGATCGCGGTGATCAGCTTCTGAGCCCCGTTGTTACCGTGGCGACGATGGTGATGGCGAACGCCAGCAACGGGTTCTCTGACCCGACCGACATCGAGTTCCTGATGCGCGAGGTGCCCGCGTCG
>CAUJET010000152.1 GCA_963169665.1 Actinomycetota bacterium
CGATGCCGCCGATCTCCCCGTTCCGGGCTCGATCCTCACCTCCGAAGCCGAGTACGTGATCCAGGAGGGCGACTACCCGGCGACGGTCGCGATGATGTGGGGGCTCGCGTTCGAAGACCTCGCGACTCTGAACGGGTGGACCCTAGAGGAGAACGGCATCGTGCCCGAGTGGCCCGGCGTCGGCGCGACGATCCGCAACCCCGCCGGCGCGACGGTCCCTGGCGGTCTCGACGATGCCACCGGTGTAGACGTGTTCGAGCAGGAGATGCAGGTGACGATCACGTCGGACTTCACGTGCGACGAGGTGTCCACGTCACCCGGCTTCGACACGTTCGTCCTGTCGCTCTTCTCCGACCGAGCGGCCGGCCGCTGGCTGATGCGGGCCACGTTCCCGGACCTCAGCACGTTCGAACTGGTCGCGACCGGCAGCGTTCTGTATCCGACCACCTTGCACGCCCGTGGCACGTGGAACGGGGTCGACACCGGCTGTGCCGTGTTCGGTCCTCAGCAGGTCACCGGCATCATGATCGGCGAGGGTGCGATCGTCGCGCTGAACCTCGAGGACGAGCTCACCGACACCGACCGCCCGTTCTTCGCCGGTGACGTGGACCCGGCCGCGACGGTCTACGGGGATCGGACCTCGACGACCGGCTGGCCCGGCACCGGATGGACGAGGACGATCACGGTCCCGTACACCTCGGACGACATGACCGTGCGAGACATCGAACAGACCACCAGGTGGATCGTCGGCGTCGACGGCACCGTGGTCGAGCGGTCGTTCGAGCGCCGGATGGAGGGCCTCGGCGTCTCGAAGGTGACGATGTCGATGCTCGGCTTCGGAGACACGATGGTCGACGCTGCCTGGTTCGACACCACGGATGCCCGCCCATTGGTCCCGCACGAACGGCCGGCCGTTCCCGACCGTGGACTTGGAGCGACCGTGCCCGACAGCACGCCCTCGACCGTCGCGACCTGCGGCACCTACACCGTCGTCGACGGCGACGTCCCGGCGATCCTCGCGGCGAAACTCGACACCACGTTCGAAGAGCTCCAGGCGGTCAACGTCGGCACACCCGGCTGGGACCAGTGGTTCCCCGGCCTGGTCGTCAACGTCCCCTGCTGAACCTTCCGTGAGCCGAACGCCGCGTCACGCGGCGTTTCGCTCACGATCAACGATCTTCCGTGAGCCAGGCGCCGCGACACGCGGCGTTTCGCTCACGGAACCATTCAGGGGTAGGGGACCCAGGTGGCGTTGTCGAAGTCGTAGAGCTTGCAGGCCTTGGCGGCCCTGAAGTAGCTACCGAGCGACAACTTCGAATCGCGCACCGTCTCGGGGTAGGCGGCTTCGATCGCCTTGGCTGCAGCGGGCAGCTGGTGGAACGGGATGCGGGCGTCCACGTGGTGGGGGACGTGCACGAAGATGTTGTGGAACCACAGGACGTTGATCAGCCGCGGCATGCGCAGGATCGTGGTCGAGTCCATCTGACCGTGGAACTGCGTCCACTCCTTGCGGGTCCACCACTTGATGTCGGGGTCGACGTGGTGCACGTACACCGTCCAGCCGATGATGTGGATGAACAGCAGGAACGGCACGACGAGCAGCTTCACCGGCAGCCAGAACGCACCGACGACGCCACCCGTGAGCGCCCCGGCCACCACGGTGCCGGCGATCGCCAGCACGAGGAACGATCCGAGGGTGATCTTGTCGCGCACGATCGCGTCGTGGCGCTTACCCGGGGCGTTGAAGCGCCACATCTTCTGCCACCACACGGTGCGCAGGAAATAGGCACCCGAGCCGAGGAACGACCACTCGAACCGATGGCGGAGACGGGGCAGCCATCCCATCGTCGCCCACTCCTCCGGGGTGGTGGGATGCCACACGAAGTCGAAGCCCTGACGGGTGGTGTAGCCGTGGTGGATGCGGTTGTGGCCGAGATCCCACGCGGCCTCGACGTGCGCGCTCGGCGCCATGCACACCTGGGCTACGATGCGGTTGGCCCGACGCGACTCGAGCAGCGCCCCGTGCGAGGCGTCGTGGCCGAGGACGAACAGACCGGCGATGGCGAAGCCGGCGAGCAGCCAGAGACCGAGCACCGCCCACCACGCATCGACCAGCACGAGACCGACCATGGGCAGCGCGTACAGCACCAACCCCTGGGCGAGCGCCAGCGCGGCGCGGCCGGCGGAGCGGCGGTAGCACGACTCCGGGATGATCGCCCGTACGTCGTTCAGCGACTGCGTCCGTTCCCGCGGGGCACGCAGCACGGGATCGAGGTCGGCAGAGGTGTCGGGAGAGTCGTCGACGAGGCTCATCGACGGTCAGCTTAGCTTGCCTACCGACCGGTAGGTAGGGACTTCGGACCCGGGGACGAAATCGACATCTGGTGATGCCGCCGCCACCGATCGTCGAGAAATCGGCCGCGACACACGCCCGAGGAGCGGACCTTCGGCCCTGCTGCTCCACCGATCCCCCTTGGTACCGTTCGGCCATGACGAGTACCGACGCGCACGCCGACCTCACCCTCGAGCAGGCCGGCCAGGCCTTCCTGACCGGGATCACCTTCCAGGACGAGGCGTTCTTCCACGCTGTGACGACCAAGCTGCGCCACGAGGACCCCGTGCACTGGGTGGAGCACCCCGACTTCAACCCGTTCTACGTGCTCACCAAGCACGCCGACATCCTCGACGTCGAGTTGCACCCGGCCGAGTTCCTCAACGCCCCGCGGGCGATCCTCGGCCACAAGGCCGCCGACGAGCAGCGGGCGTTGCAGGGCCACCTCGTGAAGTCGCTGGTGCAGATGGACGACCCCGAGCACCGTCTGCACCGCAACCTCACCGCCGACTGGTTCCTCCCGAAGAACCTCGCCAAGCTGCAGGGACGCCTCGACGAGCTGGCCCAGCGCTCGGTGCAGCAGATGGTCGACGCCGGCGGCGAGGTCGACTTCGCCCGTGACATCGCGATGCAGTACCCGCTGTACGTGATCCTCGCGATCCTCGGCCTCCCCGAGAGCGACTACCCCCGCATGCTGCAGCTCACCCAGGAGCTGTTCGGCGCCGAGGATCCCGACTTCAAGCGCGAGGACGACGCGATGGCGAGCCTCATCCAGACCGTCGCCGAGTTCGTCGCCTACTTCGACGGCATCACCGCCGACCGCCAGGCGCACCCCACCGAGGACCTCGCGTCGGTGATCGGCAACGGCATGATCGAGGGCAACCCGATCGGCCACAAGGAGCAGCTCGGCTACTACATCATCGCGGCGACCGCCGGACACGACACGACGTCGAACTCGATGTCGGGCGGCATGCACGCCCTGATCTCGCATCCCGAACAGCTGGCACGGCTGCAGGCCGACCCGTCGCTCATGCCGACGGCGATCGACGAGATGATCCGCTGGACGTCACCGGTGAAGCACTTCATGCGCACCGCCACCGTCGACTACGACATCCGCGGCACCACCGTGAAGGCGGGCCAGGACGTGCTGTTGTCGTACTGGTCGGCCAATCGCGACGAGGACGTGTTCACCGATCCGTTCACGTTCGACGTGGGCCGCACCCCGAACAAGCACCTCGCGTTCGGCTTCGGCATCCACTACTGCCTCGGGGCAATGCTCGCTCGGATGGAGATGAAGTCGCTGTTCGGTGCGCTCCTGCCCCGCCTCCAGCACGTCGAGCTCGCCGGCGAACCGCAGCTCACCCGGTCGACGTTCGTGAGCGGCCACAAGCACCTGCCGATCCGCTACCGGTTGAGCTGACACCAGCGCAGCGCCGGCCGCCACGGCGCCGACGGATCCCGCCGTTCGCGGCTCCGCTTCGGCATCATGACGGGGTGACCCGCAGAGCCCCCGTCATCGTCGAAGCCGCGATCAACGGCAACACGCAGAAGGCCTCGAATCCGCACGTCCCGCGCACGCCGGGGGAGATCACCGCATGCGCGCTCGAGTGCCTCGACCGGGGCGCGGCGATCGTGCACAACCACAACGACGAACCGAACATCGGCGGCCCGGCGCGCCACGACCACGCGCCGTACGCCGAGGCATGGGCGCCGGTGCTCGCGAAGCATCCGGATGCGCTGCTGCACCCGACGGTGCGCGGGATGAGCGACGACGCGCCGATCGCCGAGCGCTACGCCCATCTCGACGCGCTCCACGGCCTGGGGCTGCTGCCGATGGCGTCGGCCGATCCCGGCGTGGTCTCGATCGGGCCGTCGCTCTACGGCAACTCGGCCGCCGATGCCGACTACATGTTCGCCTGGTGCCGAGAGCGCGACCTGCCGGTGCACCTGTCGGTGTTCGAGCCTGGCTTCCTGCGCGTCGCACTGAAGCACCTCGCCAAGGGCACGCTGCCCAGCCGGGTGAAGGTGCAGTTGTACTTCGGCGGAGCGATCCCGTTCGGCCTGCCGCCGAACGTCGCCTCGCTCGACGCCTACGTCGCGATGCTCGACGGCTCGGACCTGCCGTGGATGGCCGGCGTGATCGGCGGCGACGTGCTCGACGCCGGCTTCGCCCAGGCGGTCATCCGCCGTGGCGGCCACCTGCGGGTGGGGCTGGAGGACTTCCACGGCGTCGGCACCCCCACGAACGAAGAGCTCGTCGTCGCGGCGACCGCGGCGATCCGCGGGCTCGGACACGAGGTCGCCACGAGCGAGCAGGCGCTGCAACTGCTGTCGGCGCCGAGGCGACGCGGGGTCAAGAAGGACTGATCGCGGAGCACACGCCTGAACGTCAGGCGATGCGACGCTCGGGGTCGCGCTGGGCCTCGACGACGTCGCCGTACGTGTCGCCCCACCGCGAGAGGATCCCGGCCGCCTGGTCGTAGGCGAGGTCGTACGCGCGCTTGGCCCGGTCGGGGTCGAACAGCTGGTCGGGTCGCCCGGCCAGCTCTGCGATTTCGCGGTTCGGGCGGATGATCCACAAGCTGCCGCCCGGGTTCCGTTCGCGCCACTCCCGCATCTCACGCCGCAGCACCCGCTCGGCGAGTCGTCCGGCTGGACCGAACATGGGCCCCGCGATCGGCGCCATCACCAACAGGTGATGTCCCGGGTCTGCGAGGTCGGCCGATGCCATCGAGCGCACGCCACCGTCGACATAGCGCCGACCGCCCACCTTGTGGGGAGCGAGCATGCCGGGCACGGCCGACGAGGCGGCGACGAGGTCGGCGATCGGATGCTCGGCACCGGACAGCACCACCCGCTGCAGCCGCGGCAGCGAACACACGACTGCCCGGACCGTCGGAGCCCGACGGTCACCGAAGATCTCCGCGGCAACGTGCTTCAAGCGCCCCGACCTCGGGTCGGGCAGTCGCGGGATGTCGTCACCGATCGCGTCGATCGCGTCGTGCCAGCGGATGCCGAGGGCGAGCGCACCGGCGGCCCACGATCCGGCGGACGTGCCGATCGCCGGTGCGACACCGAGCGCGACGCCGCCGTCGACGAGGGCCTCGCCCACACCGAGCAGGTAGGCGATGCCGAACAGCCCTCCCCCGCCGTAGGCGGCGGAGATGGGCGGCAGGGCAGGCACAGGTGGTGTCACATCGGTGGCCACGTGATCATCGAACTCCACCGTCACCGCCCCTGCCATGGGCCGTACGTCCCGACTTCTCGGCCGACTCCGGCGACACCGCCGACGCATCACCATCTGTCGACCGTCCCCGATGGGCGGGTACGGGCACGTGGGTGGTCCTCGCTGCGATCGGTCGACGCCGGCTCCTAGGGTGGCGAGGTGACGTCAGATTCGACCGCCGATGCCTCCGTCCGCCTGCTCGCCGCTGCCGAATCGGGCGACGTCGCCGCAGCCGCCCGAGCGCTCGACGACGGCGCCCCGATCGAGGCGCGCGACCACAAGGACCGGACTGCGCTGCTGCTCGCAACAACGTTCGACCATGTGGACGTGGCCCGGCTGCTCGTCGAGCGAGGCGCCGACCCGAATGCACTCGACGACCGCCACGACACCCCCTGGCTCGTCACCGGTGTCACCGGCAGCGTCGCCATGCTGGAGGTGCTGTTGCCGGCGAACCCGGACATGACGATCCGCAACCGGTACGGCGGTGTGTCGATCATCCCCGCGAGCGAGCGCGGCCACGTCGACTACGTGCGTCGCGTGGCCACGACCGGCATCGACGTGAACCACGTGAACGACCTCACCTGGACCGCGCTGCTCGAGGCAGTGATCCTCGGTGACGGTTCGGCGATGTACGCCGAGATCGTGTCGATCCTGCTCACGGCCGGCGCCGACCCGTCGATCCCCGACAAGGACGGCGTCACCGCGCTCGAGCACGCCCGGGCGAGCGGCTACGACGACATCGTCCGTCTGCTGTCCGCCGCCACCGCCTGAGCGAGACTGCCGGGATGAGCGACTCCCCCACCTGGCGTGTCACGCCGAGCGACCTCCCGCTGCACCCCGTGTCGGATCCGAGCCACATCGAGGGCGAGATCGAGGTGCGGGTGGTGTCGCGCGATCCGTTCGTGCTCGTGAACACCTTCGCTCCGAACACGAAGGTGACCGCCCATTCGCACGGTTGCGACACGCTCTACGTGTTCGTGCGTGGCGAGTTCCACATCGAGGGCGAGGGCGTCTTCCGTGCCGGCGACATCCGATTCGTGCGCGCGGGCCATGTGTACGGGCCGGAGTGGGCCGGGCCAGAGGGCGCCACGTTGCAGATCTTCGGACTCGCACCGGGCTTCGACACCGCCTACGCCGACTGACGCGACCAGGTGCATCCGAGTGCCAGCGGTCCACCCGGGGTGTCCGCACGCACTCGGGTGAGCCGCTGGCACTCCGGTGGGCGGGTGGCACTCGGGCGGGCGGGTGGCACTCGGACCGGGGACTCGTCAGGGGGTGCGCATCGGCTGGAGGACCTGTTCGACGAAGCGCTCGACGGGTTCGGTGCTCTGCGGGTGTCCGAAGTCCATCACCAGGTGCTGGATGCCCAGCGCGACGATGCCCTCGAGGTGCTCGCGCAGCGCTGCCGACTCGGCGTCGGTGGTGGGCAGCGCCTTCTCGACCGTGGTCGTCAGTTCGATGCTCATCGGGTCGCGGCCTGCCGCCTCGGCCGACCGGCGGACGATGTCGAGCTTGCGACGGAACGAGTCCTCGCTGCGGATGAACGTGTTCCACATGTCGGCCTGACGGCCCACCAGCGGCAGTCCGATCTGCTCCCCCGACGCACCGATGCACACGGGCGGCACCACCGACGGACGCGGCGGCGCGGCAGCGTCGTCGATGCTGAAGTGCACACCCTCGAACGACGGGTGATCCTCGGTCCACATCAGGCGACAGATCCGGATCGCCTCCTCCAGCTGCGCGAAACGCACGGCCGGCCGGGGGAACTCGTAGCCGTAGGCCCGGTACTCGTCCTCGCGCCAACCGGCGCCGATGCCGAGGATGAACCGGTTGCCCGACAGCACCTGCAGCGTGGCGGCCATCTTGGCCGTCAGCGCCGGCGGGCGATACCCGACCCCGAGCACGTGGTGGCAGAGCATCACGCCGGGATGGCGGGCGGCGAGCCAGGTGAGGGTCGTCCACGCCTCCATGAACGGATCGGTGCGTTCGTCGAATCCGTAGAAGTGGTCGGCGATCCACAGCGAGTCGAAGTGCGGCATCGCCGTCGGCAGGATGTGCGTGTCCTGGTACACGACGATCGGCTGGTGGTCGCTCCACCGGTTGCCGATGACGGGCGAGAGCCATCCGAACTTGACGCGGGGAGCCTGGGACGCTGGAGCGGTCATGGCTGCCGACCCTACGGCGCGGGCGGTGTCGCCGCGGACGTCAGCGGGCGCGTTCGAGTTCGAACATCGGCGCGGTGCTGCGGTGCGACAGCCACAGCCCGCCGCCGATCTCGGTGAAGCCGCGGGCGAGCCGTCTGCGGTACCAGGCGCCGGTGCGCCAGTGGACGTCGAGGTCGGTGCCCGACGGATCGATCACACCGTCGCGGTCGGCGACCGTCGGCACCTCGAGCACGAGCAAGCCCCGGCACGCCTCGGCCAGGGCGTCGATCGCCCGGGTGCACGCCGCATCGTCGAGGTACTGGATCACGCTCTGACACACCACCAGGTCGTACCGCTTGGTCGGACGCCACGTGGCGAGGTCGGCCTGTTCGTGGCCGTAGGTCCGGCACGCGTGCTCGCTCACGTCGAGCCCGTGGTACCTGACCTTCGGCAGCTCGGTCGCGAGCCAGTCGCGCCAGTAGCCCTTGCCCGCTCCCACGTCGAGCACCGACCGCACCGGGATGCGCCACCATGCGGCCAACGACGTGACCCCGGCGGCGAGCAGGGCGATCCGGCGGGCGTCGTGCACGGGGCTGCGCCCGTAGAACCGCCGGTAGTACGCGGCGTCGAACCGCTCGGGCGACCGCGACCCGGCCACCGATCCGGGAGCGGGCGCATCCGAGGACACGGCCGAGGCGACGGGCGGGGTCGAGGAGCGACGGACGGCGGCCACGCCGACACCGTATTGCGATCGCCCGCCGGCCGAGGGCCGCCCGCATCGACGGTCGCGCTCGCCTCGCGATGTGTGCTCGGCGGCTGCCCATGGCCGTCCCGCAGCTCGCATCCAACCTGGTGCTCGTGGCACCCGCCCCGAACCGCTCCGAACCTGGCGCGAGCGGCCCGGTTCGGGCACAGTGTGCGCCATGACTTCCAGCGACTCGTCGACCGCTCCGACCCAGACCCCGAACTCCGATCCGGCAGCGATCCTGCAGGCTGCCGCGACGGCGCCGTTCGGGACGGTGTTCGGCGAGGTGATGTCGGTGGCCCGGGTGGACGACGGCGGCTGGACCGCCCCGTCGCTCGAGTCGCTCGCCTCGTTCTCGCTGCACCCCGGCACGCACGCGCTGCACTACGGCAGCTCGTGCTTCGAGGGGTTGAAGGCCCACCGCACGATCGACGGGGGCATCCGTCCGTTCCGTCCCGACAAGCACGCGGCGCGTCTCCAGCAGAGCTGCGGTCGACTGTTGCTGCCGCCCCCGCCCACCGAGCTCGTCACCGAACTGATCGACATGGCCGTCGCGGCGAACGCCTCGGTCACCCCGCCGGCGCCCGGTTCGCTGTACCTGCGGCCGACGATGCTCGGCACCGACATCACCATCGGCGCCGCCGCATACCCGAGCCACTCGGCGATCCTCTACGTCCTGGCGTGCCCGGTGGGCGACTACCTGCCGCCGCGACCGCTGACGATCGTGGTCGAGACCGAGATCCCGCGCACCACGCCGCAGTTCGGCGTGGTGAAGACCGGTGCCAACTACGCGATGGCGCTCGGCCGCATCGATCGTGCACGGCGCGAGCACCAGGCCGACCAGGTCCTGTTCGCACCCGACGGCATCGTCCAGGAGACCGGCGCCGCCAACGTGTTGCTGCTCGACGGCGAACACCTCGTCACCCCCGAGCTCACCGACGCGTTCCTCCACGGCGTCACCCGCGACTCGCTGCTGCAGGTCGCGCGCAGCCTCGGCTGGAAGGTCGAGGAGCGAACGGTCACCGTCGACGACTGCATCGAGTGGGCGCAGCGGCCGGGTGCCGAGGTGGGCCTCATGGGCACAGCCGCCGTCATCGCCCAGGTGGGCACCCTGGTGATCGGCGACCGCCGCATCGACCTGGCCACCCGCGACGCTGCCGACAGCAAGCTGGTCGAGCTTCGACGCACCCTCGGCGAGATCCAGACCGGGGCCCGCTCCTTCACCTTCGCCTGATCGGCCACCGGCGGAGCCGGCCCGTCCATCGACCGCGCTGGTGACGGCGCGTACGCTCGCCGCATGGACCTCAACGACTTCCTGCAGCGCTACACCGACGAGGTGTACCTCGCGAGGGATCCCGACGCGGCGGCGCGTTTCATCGCCGATCCGTGCCTGCGCCACGAGCAGGGCCACCTCGTCACCATGTCGCTGGCCGACAACATCGCCCGCATCCGCGGGTTCCTCGACTCGGCACCCGACATCGCGTTCGCCAATCGGGTCGTGGTCGCCGACGACGAGCATCTCGTCAGCTGCTACGACATCACCATCGGCACCGGCGATGACGCCCAGGTCGTGAGCGGTATCGAGGTGTTCCGGGTGGTCGACGGCCTGATCACCGAGACGTGGAACACCGCTGCGCAGCCGGGGCCGTGGGGATGACCCCCACCGGACGGGTCGCGCTCGTCACGGGGGCCAACCGCGGCATCGGCCGCGCGATCGCGGAGGGCCTCGCCGCGCAGGGCATCGTCGTCGCCGTGGCGGCCCGTTCGCCCTCGGCCGCCGACGCGGTCGCGGTCGACCTCGGTGCTCCCTCGTTCGGGGTGCGGATCGACGTCACCGACGGCGCCTCGGTCGACGCTGCCGTCGCTGCCGTGGTCGAACGCACGGGACGGCTCGACATCGTCGTCAACAACGCAGGCGGCCACTACGACTCGGGCGTGCTGCCGTCGGCGGTGTCGGATGCCGACGTGATCGACGCGATGGAGATCAACCTCGTCGGGCCGTGGCGCGTGTGCCGGGCGGCCATCCCGCACATGCAGCGGCAGGGCCGTGGACGGATCGTCAACGTGTCGAGCCGGTCGGGCACGTTCGCGTCGACATGGGCGGACGCTCCGGCCTACGGCGTGTCGAAGGCAGCGCTGAACATGATGACGTTCCAGCTGGCGAAGGAGCTGGAGGGCTCGGGCATCCTGGTCAACGCCTGCTGCCCCGGCTGGGTGCGCACCGACATGGGCGGACTCGACGCCGACAAGTCGCCCGAGGAGGGCGCCGACACCCCGATCTGGCTCGCGACCCTGCCCGACGACGGGCCGACCGGCGGCATGTTCGGCGATCGGACCCGCATCGACTGGTGAGCGACACACACGGGACGGGCCGGCGCCCGGCATCGTGTCGCACCCCGACCCTAGAGTGGCCTCATGACCGCTCCGCTCCTCGCCGGCGACCTCGAGATCGCGATCGCATCGCACCGCCGCGAGCTCACCGGCTTCTGCTACCGCATGCTCGGCGCGGGGTCCGAGGCCGAGGACGCCGTGCAGGAGACCCTGGTGCGGGCCTGGCGACATGCCGACCAGTTCGAGGGCAGGTCGTCGGTGCGCACCTGGTTGTACCGCATCGCCAACAACGTGTGCATCGACATGCTCCGCGCCCCGCAGCGCCGCGCCCGCCCGATGGACTTCGGTCCGGCCGTCCCCCAGCAGGGCACCGTGCCGGGGCCCACCCGGCCGCCCTCCGAGTACGTGATGCCGGTGCTCGACCGCCAGGTCATCGATGTCGATGCCGACCCGGCCGAGGTGGTCGCGGCGCGCGAATCCATCCGTCTGGCGTTCGTCGCCGCGCTGCAGCACCTGCCGCCTCGGCAGCGAGCCGCGCTCATCCTCTGCGAGGTCCTGAAGTGGCAGGCCACCGAAGCGGCCGAGCTGCTCGACACCACCGTCGCGTCGGTCAACAGCGCCCTGCAGCGTGCCCGTGCCACGCTCGCCGAACACGCCACCGAGCCGCTCGACAGCACGCTCGATCCCGAGCACCAGGCGCTGCTGGCGCAATACGTCGAGCTGTTCGAGCGCTACGACATCCCGGCGCTCACCGCACTGCTGCGCCACGACGCGATCATGACGATGCCCCCGTTCGACATGTGGCTCCAGGGCGCCGACGACCTCGCCGCCTGGTTCCTGCAGCAGGGCATCGCCTGCAAGGGCAGCACGCTCGTGCCGTGCGACGTCAACGGCACCGCCGGCTTCGGCAGCTACAAGCCGGGCGACGACGGCCTGCTCCACGCCTGGGCCATCCAGGTCGTCGACGTCGCCGGCGGCCGCATCGTCGGCCACCACAACTTCATCTATCCCGAGCTGTTCGAAGCCTTCGGTCTGCCCCTCGTCCTGCAGCCCTGACCAAGCACTCGCGCGTCGGTCTGTCTACCGGAGGTCGGCGAGCGCGACGGTGACGACGTCGCCCTGCTTCGTGCTCATGACCACGACGTCGTCCTCGACCGTCAGGGCCATCTCGCCATCGCGGATCGACTCACAGATGCCGAGCGCGAGATGCTCCGCATCGACCGGATCCGGCTCGTGATGTCGGACGTAGCGCAGGATGAGTTCACGATCGGCGGGCTGATCGGGATGCAGACGTCGCACCTTGGCGAACGGATTCACGAATCGTTCGTTCATGGCAGATCGGTTCGCCTCCGTCCGGTCGGGCGAGATCGACACATCGGGATGTCGCACACTGCACGATGCTCCGGCGGATGTCCAGGGCTGACCGAGAGCTCAGCGGTCGCCGCTGATGTCGGCACCGATGTCGCGGGCCGCCTCGCCCTCGGGCGCGGCCACTTCGACGATGGGGTCGTCGCGGTCGTCGAACTCGAGCCGGAGCGCCCGCGTGATCGTGGCGTGCATCTCGTACATCGCGGTGATGTAGGTGAGCTCGAGGATCTCCTCGTCCGACAGGTGCGCCTGCAGCACGGCGAAGACGGCGTCGTGCACCCGACCGCCGTCGAACACGAGGGCGTCGGTGTAGGCCAACACGGCCCGCTCGACGGGTGTGAAGCAGTCGGCCGTCCCCCACGCGGCGATGGCCGCGATGCGCTCCTCGCTCATCCCCAGCGCCCGGCACGACTTGCAGTGCTGGGAGAACACGAACTGGCTGCCACGTGCCCACCCGGCCCTGGTCTGGCCGAGCTCGCGCAGTACCGGATCGAGCCGGCGGGCGGGGCTGCGGTACAGCCCGAAACCCTCCACGGCGTGCTTCATCACGTCGGGCACCAGGGCGAACACGCTCCACCAGTCGCCCGGTGTGCCCGTCGCCGTGCCCGGCTCGGCCACTGGATCGCGGTCGCCGAACAGCAGTCCGTACATCCGCAGCGTCAGATCGTCGGTCACCTCGGCGCGGGGCACCTGTCGAAGTCTCGTCATGGCCCCAGTCTCACCATCGGTGACCCACCGGTCGTCATCCAGGGCGCTCGGGGCACGCTGTCGCGCACCGGACGTTCACCTGCCCGACAGCTCGAGGACGCCATCACGACGACTTTCGGTCACCTCGACGGCGCACCATGCCGACATGAGCTCCCTCACGACCTGGTTCGCCGGCCGCCCGGCCCGCTGGCTCGATCGGTTCGCGTCGTCGTTCGTGACCGAGACGGTCACCGCCGACGGCACCCGCGTGTTGCTCGCGCTCGACCCGTCGTGCCACGGCCTCGACATGGTCATGGTGATGAACGACGTGCGGGAGCCGGCGCCATGGACGGGCGACCCAGCTGACGCCGACACCGTCTGGCACGTGCCGGACGACATCCGTTCGCTCCTCTGACCTCCCTCCTCCCCGACGTCGACTGATACCTCACGGGGTATCGGGACCTTGGCCCCTGGTCGAGGCATCCGACTGGATATTCCATGGAGGCATGACACACCGCATCGTGATCCTCGGCGGTGGCACCGGTGGCACGCTGACGGCGAACCGCCTGCGCCGGCGCTACACCCCCGAGGAGGCCCAGATCGTGGTGGTCGACCAGGACGACCGCCACGTCTACCAACCAGGCCTGCTCTTCGTCCCCTTCGGCCTCACCCACACCGAGGACATCGTCCGACCCCGTGGCCGCCAGTTGAAGGACGGCATCACCTACCGGCAGAGCCCGATCGACTTCGTCGACATCGAGCAGAACCAGGTGTTCCTCAGCGACGGCTCGACGCTCCCCTACGACCTGCTCGTGATCGCCACCGGCGCCACGCTCGTCCCGGAGGAGACCGAAGGCCTCACCGGCCCCGGCTGGATGGAGAAGGTCTTCACCTTCTACACGCCCGAGGGTTCCGCTGCACTCGAAGCGGCGCTCGCCACCTTCGACGGCGGCCGCGTGGTGGTCAACGTGGTCGACATGCCGATCAAGTGCCCGGTCGCCCCGCTCGAGTTCTGCTTCCTCGCCGACTGGTACTTCACCGAGCGCAAGATCCGCGACAAGGTGCAGCTCACGTACGTCACGCCGCTCGACAACGCGTTCACCAAGCCGGTCGCCGCGCAGCAGCTGGCCGGCATGCTCGCCGAGAAGCACATCGAACTGGTGACCGAGTTCAACACCGGTGAGGTCGACGGCGTGGAGGGCAAGCTCGTCTCCTACGACGGACGTGAGGTGCCGTTCGATCTCGCGGTCGTGATCCCGGCACACGGTGGCGCCGCCTACGTCGGGCGCAGCGAGGGGCTCGGTGACGAGTTGAACTTCATCCCCACCGACCGCCGCACCCTGCAGTCCCACGCCCGGCCGAACGTCTTCGTGATCGGCGACGCCGCCGCCGTCCCCACGTCCAAGGCGGGGTCCGTCACCCACTTCGAAGGCGACGTGCTCGTCGAGAACATCGTCCACTTCCTCGCTGGCGAGGAACTCGAACCCGTCTTCGACGGCCATGCGAACTGTTTCATCGAGACGGGCTTCCACAAGGCCCTCCTCATCGACTTCAACTACGAGACCGAGCCGTTGACCGGCCACTTCCCCAGCACGGTCGGCCTGCCGCTGCTGAAGGAGAGCCGTCTCAACCACCTCGGCAAGCTCATGTTCCAGTGGTTCTACTGGCACACCCTGCTGCCCGGCCGCGACATCCCCGGCGTCGGGTCGGCGATGCCCAGCTCGGGCAAGACACCGGTTTCCGCATCCTCACCAACGGAGCACACATCATGACCACCACCACCGTCACCACGCCAGCCGGCGTCACCTCCGTCGAGCTGACCGACGACGGCTTCTTCGTCGACCCGTCGGTCTGGACCGAGGACATGGTCCCCGAGCTGGCCGCTCGAGAAGGCATCGCCACCGTCACCGACGGCCACTGGCAGGTCGTTCGATTCATGCGATCCGAGTTCCTGACGAAGGGCACCGGTCCCTCGGTCCGGGCGCTCGGGAAGACCTCGGGTGTCAGCGTGAAGGAGCTCTACGAGCTGTTCCCCAAGGGCCCAGCGAAGATCGCCGCCCGCATCGCCGGCATCCCCAAGCCCAAGGGCTGCATCTGAGCACCCGATCCCTCTCGTCGACCGACCAGAAAGCGTCCACCCCATGAGCGACACCTCCACCAGCGCCAGCGCCGGCGTGGCGACCCCGCAGCCGATCGAGAAGGTCTCGATCATCATCTCCAAGGGATCGCTCGAAGGCATCTATCCCGGGCTGATCATGGCCAACGGCGCACGCGCCGAAGGCATGGCGGCCAATCTGTTCTTCACCTTCTTCGGCCTCGATGCGATCCACGCCAAGCGGATCGAACACATCAAGGTCGCGACGGTCGGCAACCCGGCCATGCACATCCCCACACTGTTGGGCGGCCTGCCGGGCATGAGCGCCCTGGCGACCCACATGATGGCGAAGAAGATGGAGGATCTCGACATCCCACCGATCGCCGAGTTCCTCGAGATGATCGCCGACACCGGCGCCGGCATCTACGCCTGCAAGGCATCGGTCGACATGTTCGGCCTCGACAAGGACGACTTCATCCCGCAGCTCGACGACATCATCACCGTCGGCGACTTCTACGAGATGGCCGCCGGCGGCCAGATCATCTTCACCTGACGCGCCCCGTGGACACGACGCCCCGCGAGGCCACCCGATCCGGACCGGATCTCGACCCCCCGGTTCGTGGCGAGCTGCGGCGAGCGAGCGATCGCTCGCCGCAGCCTCGTCGTTCCCAGCGGCGGCGCGACGCCCGTCCGAGCACGGTCGTTGATACCTCACGGGGTATCCCGGTACGATGACCGACATGGAACTCCCCGATGACACGATCGCCGACCTCCAGCGCCGCCTCCGGCGCGCCGAGGGACAGGTACGCGGTGTCCAGCAGATGCTGAGCGAAGGCCGCGACTGCCGCGACATCGTCACCCAACTGTCGGCCGCGACGAAGGCACTGGAGCAGACGTCGTTCCTGCTGGTGGCCGCCGGCCTCACCTGGTGCGTCTCGGATCCCGAGCGGGCTGCAGCGGAGGGCTACTCGATGGAAGACGTCAAGAAGATGTTCATGAAGATCGCCTGAGCCGACCGGCTCGACGCCGCCGATCGAGGCCGGCGACACCGCTCGACATACACGCCCACGACGCCCCGGACACGGACGTGCCGGGGCGTCGTCGCGTCTCGACCCTGCATCGGCGACGCCCTCCGTCGGGTACCCCGAGGGGTGTACAAGTGATACCCCTCGGGGTATACTGGCCACATGATGTTCTTCCGCCAGTACTACCTCGGATGCTTGTCGCACGCGAGCTATCTCGTCGGCGACACCACCACCGGACAGGCCGCCGTCATCGATCCCCAGCGCGATGTGGACGAATACCTCGCCGACGCCGAGGCGCACGGACTCACGATCACCCACGTCCTCGAGACGCACTTCCACGCCGACTTCCTCTCCGGCCACCTCGAGCTCGCCGATCGCACCGGGGCCGCCATCGTCTACGGCGACTTCGCCGCCGGCCGCACCCAGTTCCCGATCGAGACCCACGGCGACGGCGACATGATCGTCCTCGGCGACGTGGTGCTCGAGATCCTCGAGACGCCCGGGCACACGCCCGAGTCGATCAGCATCGTCATCCGGCCCGAGGGCCCCGGCAGCGAGCCGTACGGCGTGATGACCGGCGACACGCTGTTCATCGGTGACGTCGGTCGACCCGACCTGCTCGCCGCGATCGGGTTCAACGCCGACGACCTGGCCCGCCAGCTCTACCACTCGCTCCACGACAAGCTGCTGACCCTGCCTGATGCCACGAAGGTCTTCCCGGCCCACGGCGCAGGATCCGCCTGCGGGAAGAACCTCTCGACCGAGACCGTCTCGACGATCGGCGAGCAGCGCGAGACCAACTATGCGCTCGCACCGATGACCGAAGAGGAATTCCTCGAGGCCGTGACGCAGGGTCAGTCGGTCGCCCCGCTCTACTTCCTGTTCGCGGCGACGAAGAACCGCGAGTCGCGGGAGCTGCTCGAACACGTCGCCGTCCGCCGCCTCGACCTCATCGAGGTGCAGGATGCCGTTGCGAGCGGCGCAGTCGTGATCGACGGGCGCGACGACACGGAGTTCGCCCAAGGCCACCTGCGCGGGTCGATCAACGTCGGTCTCGGCGGGCGGTTCGCCGAGTACACCGGCGAAGTGATGCAGCCCGGCACGCCGATCGTGCTCGTCACGGATCCCGGCCAGGAAGAGGTCGCGGCGACCCGGCTCGCACGCATCGGATTCGACAACGTCGTCGGCGCCCTCGCCGACCCGATCAAGACCTTCGTCGAGCACCCCGAGGCGGTCGAGCAGCTGTCTCGACTGACGGCCGCCCAGTTCGACGAGCGGCGCGCTGCGGTGCCCGGTCTCGTCCTCGTCGACGTCCGCAACCCCGGCGAGGTCGCGCTCGGTTCCATCCCGGGCGCTCGTCACGTGTCGCTCCCCCAGCTCCTCACCAGACTCGGCGAGCTCGACCGCACGGCGCCGACCGTGGTCTTCTGCGCCGGCGGGTACCGCTCGTCGATCGCCGCGAGCCTGCTGCGGTCGCACGGGTTCAGCGACGTCTCCGACATCATCGGCGGCTACACCGCCTG
>CAUJET010000153.1 GCA_963169665.1 Actinomycetota bacterium
GCGTCGAACCACTCGGCCTGGGTCTCGAGGGTGCGGACGTCGGTCGCAGTCTCCGCCACGCGGCTCAACACCTGACCGCGGACGATGTCGACCCCGTCGGCGTCGCGGCGCTGCACCGTGAGGGTCTTCACGAACACCGAGTCGGGTGAGGTCGACAGCACCACGTTGCGCGACGCGAAGCGCTCGATCGTGGTGGGCTCGCGCTCGAACACCATGCCGGGGAACGACCCGAGGTGGTGATGGCGCAGCTCCCAGTCGCCCACGGACCACGGTGCAGGGTGCAGACCGAAGTCGAACGGGCCCTCGCGGTAGGTGCCTGCGACGAGCGGGAGTGGACCGTGGATCGCGTCGCCGAGGCCGGCATCGACGTACCAGGTGCCGTCGGGACAGCTGTCGTCGGGCAGGCCGTGCACGAGCAGCACGAGGTGGTTCTCGATCGACTCGGGCGTCGGACCATCGGGGCCGTAGACACCGCCGGCGTGGAGCGTGACGTCGTAGCCGAGGGCACGCAGCAGCACGCTGAACGCGCCGTTCACGTGGAAGCAGTAGCCGCCGCGGCCGCGGTGGGCGACCCGGTCGACGGAGGCGGCGAGGTCGACGGTCCAGCGCTCGCCGAGGTGGATCCACGTGGTCTCGTAGGGGATCCGTTCGAGCTGGGCGCGGTGGAGTCGGACGAGCGCGTCGACCGACGGCGGTTCGGCGTCGATGCCGAGCCGCCGGAGGTAGGCCTGCAGATCGTCGTCGAGTGGCATCGGATCAGTCTTGCCGAGGCCCGATCGGGTCGCCGAGGGATTCAGCCGAGTCGTTCGCCGGCCGCGGTGACGACCGAGTGATAGCGGGGCCAGCAGGCCTGCAACCAGGCCGGGTCGTCGTCGAGGAACGCCGCACGCACCTGGTCGCGGACGGTGACTGCGGCAGGGGCGGACGGGTCGCCGTGGGCGTGCAGGACCGCGTCGGCGCGCAGCGACTGGAGCACGGTGATGCCGTCGACGGTGCCGTACTCGATGCAGATGCCGGTGATCTCGGTGTTCGGCGCGAAGCCGTCGGCCGCGGCGAGCCAGTCGCCGGCCACCACCGCCGACACGCTCTCACCGTCGTCGAGCGCGGTGACGTCGTTCCACCACGCGACCTGCCGCTCGTACGCGCCGTCGCCGGGTCGGTTGCTGCTGAGCAGCGAGCCGTGGCCCCACGGACCGAGGCCGGTGTGGAGATCGACGATCGCGGCGCGGCGCACGCCGGCGAGGCGCCGGGCGGTGAAGTCGCGCAGCCAGCGGTGCGACCACGTGGGTCCGGTGCCGCCGTAGAACACCCCGGTGGGGTGCTGGAACTGGCCGCCCTGGATGATCTGCTGCAGCTTCTCCATGCCGACCTCCTGCAGCTTGCCCATCAGGCCGAGCAGGGTGCGCTCCTGCTCCTCGGCGGTCCACGACGAGGGCACGAGCAGGTCGGCGAGCTCGGCGTAGTCGTCGTTGGTCGGCGCCGGCTGCGACCAGTCGACGAAGTTGCGGTTGAGGTCGACATTGTCCTCGTTCACGCGCCGCACCCACGAGAACCCGTATGGGTTGAGGGCGTGCACGAACACGAGCGTCGGGCCGCCGGTGCGATCGCGGTCGAGCGTCTCGAGGTGATGCCGCTGCAGCGCGGACCCGAGGTAGCCCTCCACCCCGTGGGTGCCCGACACGATCAGCACCACGTCCTCCGCATCGGCGGGACCGACTTCTGCCACGTCGACGAACAGCTCCTCGCCCTGGACGCCGAGCAGCGGATGCGGGAACGCCTCCAACCGTGCGCCGGCCGCGGCAGCCGCGTCGAGGAACGCGGCACGGGCATCGAGATAGGACGTGGAGAGGGGAGCGATCACAAGCCACGAACGTAGTCCCGACGGCGACGGCGCAACGCGGGCGATGTGTTCCCATGGTGACAGACGAACGTGCGAGGGAGGTGTTGGGTGGACCGATGCAACTCGGTCGATCGCCTCGCACCGCGCCGTCTCGTCGGCGACATCGCTCCTCTGCGTGGAAGCAGTGTGCAGTGGCAGCGGTCGTGGGGCTGTTCGCCACCGGCACCGTCGGATCGGTCGACATCGGAACGGTCGCGGCAGCGCCAGTGCAGATCCGCCCGCTCGCCGTCTTCAACGCTCCGGTGAACGGTGATCTGGCGCTGCTCAGCGACGACGGATCGACCGCCGTCGTGTTGCAGGAGGACGCCGGACAGTTCGAGATGATCGCGGTCGACGTCGCGTCGGGCACCACACGTTCACTGGGGACCGGCAACTTCTGGGGGATGAAGTCGTTGTCCACCGATGGATCGCGGGTGCTCGTCCGGCTGGACTTCGCTCCGGGGCGTGCAACGATCCTCGACACCACCGACGGCACGGTGACCTGGCAATCGGCACCCGGTGTCGACGTCTACGACGCAGTGATGAGTGACGACGCGAGCACGGTCGCGTTGAGTGTGCTGCTCCCATCCGGCGCGATCCACGTCGTCGACGTCGACGTCGCGTCCGGCGTCGGCACGGACCTCACCCCGTCGACACCCGGCTATGCGATCGCGAGCCAGGTGAGCGACGACGGGTCGACGATCGCCCTGTACACCGACGATCCATCGCTCGTCGGAACGGACCGGGTGCCGGTGCTCTGGCAACGGGCGACGGGGGCGTTCAGCCCCGGGATCGTCACGGTGGACGGCGCGCCTCCCACGGACTTCGCCATCTACGGGATCTCGCTGAGCGGCGATGGTCGCTACGTCGCGGTGAGCACTGGAGCCACGAACCTCGCCGGTGCGGTGGCCGGGAGGGTCCCTGCGTATCGCTACGACACCGTGACGGGCGAGGTCCTCGTGGTCAGCAGCGGTTGGAACGGCGTTCCGGTCGACGCGGGGGTGATGGACATCGCCGACGACGGGTCGAGCGTGCTGCTCGTCGCGACCCCCAGCCAGGCGGAGGGCGAACCGAGCAGCTACTTCGGAAGCCAAGCGCCGCAGGTGTACCGATACGACATCGCGCTCGACCGACTCGAACTGGTGTCGGCATCGATCGCCGGCACGCCCGGCGACGGCTTCTCCAGCGGTGCCCGCATGGACGGTGACGGATCGACCGTGGCCTTCATGACCAGATCGCCGAACTTCGGCGCCGATCCCGCTCGTGCGGTGCCGATGATCGCGGAGCTCGAGGGCCCGCAGGCGGGCAGCGCCGCACCTTACGTCGGCGGCGATCCGGACCGGCCGGCGATCGGCGGATGGTTCGATGGCCCGGTGACCGTGACCTGGTCGGCGCGTCTGCGGAACGGCACCAGCGTGGCCGCTCCCGCACCGACGGTGGTGAGCGCTGAGGGCCTGACCGTGGCAACGAGCGATCCGGTCTGCAACGGGGTCGACTGCGCCGCCGGTCGGCTCGCCGTCGCGATCGACACGACGCCGCCGTCGTGGCGCTCGGTCGGCTACCCGTCGGAGTTCGGCGGCATGGTCCGTGCCGAGATCAGCGACGCCGGCTCAGGTGTCGACGTGTCGTCGATCCGTCTGACCGTCGACGGCAGCCCGTGCAACCCACTCGATCGACGGGGTGATTGCCGACTCGATCCGGTGCAACAGGACGGTGTCGTCCACGTCGTGAGCTCGAGCAGCAGGGTCGAGGTCATCGCCGCGAACGACCTGGTCGGCCATCCACTCGTGGTGTCCCCGCCGGCAGCGCCGAGCGCCCTCGCCGTCGCCCCGCTCACCGACGGTGTCACCGTCGACGTGTTCATGCCGACGTTCGATGCGTCGGTCACGAGCTACGAGGCGCGATGCACCTCGCTCGTCGGTCCGCCCGGCGGCTCGACGAACACGTCGTCGCAGGTGCTCGTCCCTGGCCTGCAACCCGGGGCGACGTACACCTGCGAGGCGCGCGCGGTGAACAGCGCAGGGCCGGGCCCCTGGTCGGCGCCGTCGGCGCCGATCGTGCTGCCGACACGACCGACCGAACCGACGATCCTGGCGGCGGTCGTGTCCGAGCCGCGCCGAGTACAGGTCACCTTCGATCCTCCACGGGCCCAGGGTGCATCACCGGTCACCGCGTACCGCTCGACGTGTGCGAGTTCCGACGGCGGCACAGCGCGCACGGTCAACACATCGGCGTCGCCGGCACTCGTGACGAACCTCACCGCGGGTGCCTCCTACACGTGCACCGTGACGGCCCGCAACGCCCAGGGGTTCGGAAGTGTGTCGGCGCCCTCGCCCTCGTTCGTCGTTCCGGCGGTTCCGGCAGCGCCGTCGATCACGAGCGCGGTGCCGTCACTGCGCCAGGCCAGCATCGAGTTCGTGTCGAACGGCGACGGTGGAGCGGCCATCGGCAGCTACCGCGTGAGCTGCGTCAGCAGTACCGGTGGCGTCACGCGTCAGGCCACCGGCACGACGAGTCCGCTCGTGGTCGGGGCGCTGACCGTGGGGGCCACGTATGCGTGCACGATGACTGCGACGAACAGCTCGGGGACGAGTCCGGCTTCTGCACCGTCCACCGCGTGGACGGTTCCCGACGTGCCGGGCGCCCCGGCCGTCGTCTCCGTCAGCCGACTCGCACCCCGGCAGGTGTCGGTGGCCTTCGGTCCCCCGACGTCCGACGGTGGCGCGGCGATCGTCAGGTACCGGGCCTCGTGCACGAGCACCAACGGAGGAACGGCCCGTCACGTGAACGCGGCGGCGAGCCCGATCACGGTCGGTGGCCTGACGCTGAACAGCACCTACCGGTGCACCGTCACGGCGACGAACGGCATCGGTACCGGGCCGGCGTCGGCGCCGTCAGCACCGTTCGTCGCCGTCTGATCACCGCCATCGGTCAGGTGTGTGGGCGTCGTGGCGGGTCGACGTCCTCGACGTCATGTGGCTGGCTCGGCCGTGGCGCCGCTGTCGCGACTGCTCGGCGCATCGCGTCGGCTGACCTCGGTCGGAATCGACCGTGTGCGTGCCGGGCGATGGGCATGCCCGGCCAGCTGAACGGGGTCAGTCGCTCGCGAGGATCGCAGAAGTCACGGTGACCGCCCTCGAGCGATCGCTGCGGCGCGATGCCGAGCGCTTCGTGTCGGACGCCAACTCGCACGCCTGACGGGACACGTCGGGCGCGGACGTGCCCGACCGCGTCGCCGGATCAGGGCACTCGTGTGTACGGCACCGCGAACCACGGATCGCGGTGCTTGCCGTCCACCTGCGTGAAGGTGAGCACATCACCCTCGACGGTCCACTCGAACACGTTGATGCCGTCCGTGCCCGGGATCGCCCCGCTCTCCCGCAGGGTCCAGATCACGACCTCACCCTCGACCCGGTAGATCCCTCTGACCGGCCCGCCGTCCCGGACGCCCGAGGGGAGAAGGCGCTGGAGGGTGTAGGAGCCGTCGTCCAGCGTCAACTCGATCGCGCCGCCCTCGGCGAAGTCGTGGACCACGTCGGGCTCCAGATAGTCGAGGTCCCCTGCCGTGAACTCTGCTCGATACGTGCCGTCGGGCAGGTCACCGCCGTCGGATGTGATCGCGGCTCGATTGGTCGGCACCTCGTACGAGCCCAGTGGGGCGATGATCTCATCAGCGCTCAGGTCGGGGAGCGAGGTGCACGTGATCGATCCGGTCAACTCCCGATCGGTCTCGGACGCAGGCCCGGACGACGTGCCGCTTCCGGCGATGTCGCGCAGGTCTCCGCGTCCGGAGTCGGCGACGATGAACCAGGTTCCACCGAAGGTGCCGGTCGAGTAGTCGCGATCCGGGCCGCTCACGACCTGCAAGGTCTCGACCAGGACGAACTGGCCGGTTCCGCAGCCGGACACGGTGCCGTCGACGACGTAGGTTGCGACCTTGTCCTCGTGCCGCACGGCGCGATCCGCGAAGTCGTCGCTGTCGCCAGCGACGACCGACTGGTACGCGTTGCCGGCGATGTCGCCCGTGAAGGTCGCAGTCGCGGGCCTGGGAAGCGTCCAGGCACAGACGGGCACCTCGACATCCGTGGGGCAGTCGTTGAACTGGGCGGCGCTCGCCCAGCGCACCGTGAACGCGACGTCCCGTCCCGCGGTTGCCTGATCGTCGGCGCGGCGCATCACCCACACGCCGGCGATCACGAGCACGACAGCTGCTGCCGCCGCCAGAGCGGGCATCCATCCGCGGTGGCGACGACCGGTCTGTTCGTCGAAGGATTCGGTGTCGATGACGGTCATGAGGTGCTCCTCGTCGAGGTGGCGGCGGCGAACGCCGTCTGGAGTCGTGGTGGACGTGGTCGAGTCGCCGATGGCGCGCAGCAGATCGGCTTCGAGCCGATCGGCGAACTCCGTCCGTGGGGACAGGGCGAAGCGGCTGGGGTCAGCCATGTGAACGACTCCGGTGGTTGGTGCGCAGCTCGGTGCGCGCTCGGGCGAGCAGTGAGTTGGTGGCGGTGATGGTTCGGCCGATGGTGTCGGCGACGACCGGCACGGGGAGATCGTCGACGTAGCGCAGCATCAGCACCAGACGGTGCAACGGCTCCAGTGCCGCGAGCCCGTCGAGCACCTCCATCGGACCGGGAGGGTCGAGGTGTTCGTCGGTGCCGGCGACCAGCTTCAGCTTTCGGAGGTGCCGGCGCTCGCGGCGCGCGTGGTCGAGGAACCGCGAACGGGCGACGGTCATGAGCCAGCGGATGTCGGCGCAGTCCGGACGTCCGCGGCGGATCTCGTTCGCCAGTGCCATCCACGTGTCCTGGGTGAGGTCCTCCGCCAGCGAACGGTCGTTGCCGCACAAGCGGAACAGGTAGCCGTACACGGCCGGGAGGTGAACGCGGTAGAAGCGCGTGAACTCCGCAGGGCTGCGGAGATCAGGGGCGTTCACGGCCGGATCGCTGTTCACGCCCGTTCAACGAACGGCGCATCGAGAAATCGTCGCGGAGATTTCGACGGGCCCGGACAGCCGGCATCTCTGTCACGCCCTGTTCGTAGGATCGTCCGGAGTCGTTCCGTGTTCCCCCGGGACGTGATCAGGCCCTTCGGGTTCCTCGAATCACCGGTGAACCGCACCCCGTCGCTGGCGTGTCGGGGGAAGGAGCGTGTGCATGTCCACGGTCGTCGACGATCCCGTCGTGGACCTGCGTCTGCAACGGCGGACTCGCCTGCGGACACCACAACCGATGGCGCTACCTCGCCAAGGTCAAGGTCCGGCGGCTCGCCGACGGGATCATCGCCACCTTCCGACCCGACGGCACACGCATCGCACCAACCCTCTGGCACAACCGTGACCCCAACCGAACAGCAACCAGGCCCGGCAGAGCCCACACGAACACGCTCCGGGTCAGGTCGGTCTGCGTCGGGGCGGATCGTCGGTGAGGAGGCGCGCGGCGCGGTCGTAGGTGAGGTAGTTCCACGCCCAGTTCACGAGCACGTTCGCCCGGTTGCGGAAGCCCATGAGGTACACGAGATGCAGACCCAACCAGCTCACCCACCCGAGGAACCCGCTCAGCCGGCGGCCGCCCGGGAAGTCGACGACGGCCTGGTGCCGGCCGATGGTGGCCATCGAACCCTTGTCGACGTAACGGAACGGTTCGGTGGGGCGGCCGGCGAGCCGGTGACCGATCTGGCGCGCCACGTGCCGGCCACCCTGGATGGCCGGTTGCGCCACCTGCGGCAGCGGCGTGTCCCTGTCGGCAGCGACGTCGCCGATCGCGAAGATCTCGGGCCGCTCCGGCACCGACAGATCGGGGCCGACCACGATGCGACCACCGCGGCCGAGCTCGACACCGAGCGTCGCCGCCAGGGGGTGGGCCCGCACACCGGCGGCCCACACCAGGGTCTGCGCGGTGATGCGGTCGCCGTTGCCGAGCACGACCTCCTCGGGCGACACCGAGGCCACACCGGTGCCGGTCACCACCTCCACGCCCACCTTCGCCAGGCTCGACCGGGCGTGCTCGCTGCTCGCTTCGCTGAACGACGCGAGCAGCCGCTCGCCGGCCTCCACCAGCACCACGCGGGCCCGGCGCACGCCGAGCTGCGGGAAGTCCTTGGCGAGCACCTTGGTGAACAGCTCCATCAGGCCGCCGGCCATCTCCACACCGGTCGGGCCGCCGCCGCACACCACCACGTCGAGCGCACCCCGGGCCACGAGCGACGGATCGGTCGACGCCGCCTCGAACCTGCCGATCACGTGCTGACGCAGGGCCACCGCATCGGCGGCCGACTTCAGGGGGAAGGCGTGTTCGTCGACGCCGGGTACACCGAACGACGTCGTGACCGCGCCGGCGGCCATCACGAGCGTGTCGTACCCCACCGGTTCGCCGGCGTCGGTGTGCACCAGCCGCGCCTCGGTGTCCACACCGGTCACGCGGGCCATGCGCACGGTCACGTTGCGCTGCGAACGGAAGATGCCGCGCACCGCGTAGGCGATGTCGTCGACGTCGAGGCCGGCGGTGGCCACCTGGTACAGCAGTGGCTGGAAGGTGTGGAAGTTGTGGGCGTCGATCAGCACGACGTCGACGGGTTCGTCGCGCAGCCCCTTCACCACGGCCAGGCCGCCGAACCCGGCGCCGATCACGACCACCCGGTGTCGGCGCTGCACCGTCAGGCTCCTGCGCCTTCGCCGAGGAGGCGTTCGATCACGACGGCCACGCCGTCGTCGAGATTGCTGAGCGTCACCTCGTCGGCGAGATCGCGGGTGGCGGGATGGGCGTTCGCCATCGCCACGGCGTGGCCGGCCCACTGGAGCATCTCGTGATCGTTGAACTCGTCGCCGAAGGCCACCACGTCGGCGGCGTCGACCCCGAGCTGCTCACACAGGAACGTGAGGCCGGTGGCCTTGTCGATGCCGGCCACGCCCACCTCCACGCAGTCGGCGCCCATGTGGGTGACCGACACGTCGTGGCCGAGGATCGTCGGCAGCAGCCCGAGCAGCTCGTGCGCGCCGTAGCGGTCGTGGAACACCATCAGCTTGATCGCCTCGGTCGCTCCGGCGGCGGCCTCGAGCACATCGGCCGTCGGTGGCGTGGGCGTGCGGGCCGGCATCCGTTCGTCGAAACCCGGCTCATGGGCGAAGCCGGCATCGGTGGCGAGCGCGAACCGGTAGTGCGGGTCGATCGAGCGCAGCCGCTCGACCACCCCGGTGGCGATGTCGATCTCGAACCGCACCGTGCGCAGCACCTGCTGGTCGGGCAGCGTCGCGACCACCGACCCGTTGGCCATCACGCCGTGGGTGACCGCGTCGCCGAGCTGGGGCATCAGCAGGTCGACCATGAACGGCGGCCGGCCCGTGGCGAGCACCACGTACCAGCCGGCGTCACGGGCGGCCTGCAGGGCACGCGCGCTGCGCTCGGACACCTGCCCGTCGTGGCCGAGGAGGGTGCCGTCGAGGTCGGTGGCAAGCAGCCGCATGGACCCCAGTCTTGCCGGGTCGGCTCAGCTGCCGCGCATCAGCTCCATGAGCTTGCGCCGCCACTCCACACCGCACTTGTCGGCCTGCACGCTCACCAGCGTCGTCTGGTCGAGCGGCATCACGCCGGGCACCTGCTCGAGCATGACCTTGTCCTCGGCGCCGATGGCCATGTCGAACCGCAACACCTCGTCGGACGGGATGGTGAAGTCGTCGTTGCGCCACACCACGAACGTGAAGTACGAGGTGACGTCGTCGATCGGCGTCGACAGCAGCAGCAGGATGTGCTCGAGACCGGTGTGGTAGGCGATCGTGCTGCGCACATCGAACGGCAGGTGGAACCCCGAGCTCATCTGGCGCTCGACGATGTTGCCGGTCTGCCCGCTCACCGT
Source organism: Actinomycetota bacterium (assembly GCA_963169665.1). Taxonomy (GTDB): domain Bacteria; phylum Actinomycetota; class Acidimicrobiia; order Acidimicrobiales; family Ilumatobacteraceae; genus VFMC01. The sequence continues at coordinate 9,731 of CAUJET010000153.1, forward strand.
GGTGGCCGCTGCGGTGTTCAGCGCCCGCACGCCGTAGCTGTAGCCGAACCAGCCGTGGTCGAGTTCGCCCAGCTCGAAGCGAGGCACCTTCGTCTCCTGTGCCATCCCGAACGTGCCGAGGTGCACCCATGGGAAGTGGGTGATGTCGAGGAAGTTGTCCGTCATGCGCGCTGCACACGTACGCCACACCTCGACGGGCGTGTTGAGCCGACGGAACGACGGGTCGTCGTCCTGCGGGATCACGGGCAGGTCGTGGGCGGGGGTGCCGAGGCACAGCCACACCAACCCGTACTTCTGTTGCACGTGCACCGTCTGCAGGTGGGCGCGGGGCGGCGGCGGGACGTCGTCGTTGGCCGAGGGCACGCGCACGCAGGTGCCGCCGTCGCCGAAGGTCCACCCGTGGTACGGGCACACCAGGCAGCCGTCCTGCACGTAGCCCTTGCTGAGCGGGGCCTCGCGGTGCGGGCATCGGTCGGGCGCGGCGACGATGTCGCCAGACGCCGACAGGTACAGCACCACCTTGGTGCCGAGCAGGGTGACGGGCACGGGGTGCACGGTCACGTCGGGCACCCGGGCGACGGCGTACCACGCGTCGCGGAGCGCAGGGTTCTCGCAGAACGTCGAGGTGGGCCCGGGTTCGGGCGGCGCGTCAGGGGTGGGCAGCGGCATGGTGTGGCAACCTTTCGAGGTGACGGATCCGGCAGGTGTTGATGGGGACGGCGGCCGTGCGGCCGGCGCAGATCGTGTGCGATGCATCGTGCGGGGTGCCGATGTCGTGACGATGAACGACGTGCGAACGGTGGTGCGCGACGGTGCCGTCGCGATCGCCGGCGACCGCATCGCGGCGGTCGACGACTTCGAGACGCTCCGGGCAGCGCATCCCGCCGCCGAGGTGATCGGTGACGGGACGGGCATCGTCACCCCCGGCTACGTGAACGCACACCAGCACCTCACGGGCGACCGGCTGATCCAGTCGTGCATCCCCGACGCGATCGACTCGCAGGAGGCGATCTTCGGGTGGGCCGTACCGGTGCATTCGGCCCACACCGGCGACGACGACGAGCTGTCGGCGATGCTCGGCTCGATCGCGGCGGTCACGAACGGCATCACCTGCACCGTGGAGGCCGGCACGGTGGCACACCCAGAGCGCGTGGCGGCCGGCATCGGCGCCGTCGGCATGCGGGCGACGCTCGGGCAGTGGGGGTGGGACGTGGACGGCGTGCCCTTCGGCGCACCGGCGGCCGAGGTGCTCGCCCGCCAGGAGGCGCAGCTCGACGCGATGCCCGCCGGCGGCCTGGTGGAGGGCTGGGTGACCCTGGTCGGCCACGACCTGATGACCGACGAGCTGGCGGCGGGGGCGAGCGACCTCGCCCGTCGACGCGGCGTGGGCATCACGTTCCACATCTCGCCGCACGCCGGCGACGCGGTGAGCTACCTGGCGCGCACCGGCAAGCGTCCGCTCGATCACCTGGCGAGCCTCGGGGTGCTGGGCCCGCACGTGCTGCTGGCCCACGCCGTGCACCTCGACCAGGTGGAGATCGACCTGGCGCTCGAACACGACGTCGCCATCGCGTCGTGTCCGTGGGCGTACCTGCGCCTGGCGCAGGGGTTCCTCATGCACCAGCGCCACGGTGAGTTCCTGGCCCGCGGTGGCCGGCTCGCGCTCGGCTGCGACGCCGAGAACGCCGGCGATGCCGTCGACGTGCTGCGCGCCGGTGCGCTGCTGGTGGGTGTCGTCCGCGACAGCGCCAGCGATCCGTATGCGCTGACGGCCCAGGACGCGCTCGCCCTCGCAACCATCGGCGGCGCCCGCGCGATCGGCAAGGGCGACGTGATCGGCTCGCTCGAGGTGGGCAAGCAGGCCGACCTGGTCGTGCACTCCACGCGGGGCCCGCAGTTCACGCCCCGCGGCACCGATCCCGTGCGGCAGCTGGTGTGGGCGAGCGACGGCAGATCGGTCGAGCACGTGCTCGTGGCCGGGCGTCAGGTGGTGCGCGACGGGCGATGCGTGACCGTCGATCTCGACCTGCTCCGCGACGAGGCCCGCAGTCGGCGGGACCGTCTTCTCGAGGCGCACGAGTAGGAGCCTAGGCGACGGCGCCGGGCTTGGTCAGACCATCAGTCCAAGCCCCCGCGTGCGTGCTAGTTTGCGGTCATGAAGCCGAACACATTGATCTTCGTCGACTTTCCCTCGGACGATGTCGAAGCCTGCGCCGCGTTCTACGGCAAGGTGTTCGGCTGGATGGTCGAGGGCCGTCCCACCGGCGTCTTCCACCGGGGCGTACCCGGCGGGTATTTCCCGTTGGAGGACGGCAGCGATTCCACCGTCGGCAACCTGCACGTCGGCTTCGCCGACGTGGGCAACTACCGCCCACATCCCGATCCGGCCGGCACCGAGCCCCGCACCCTCGCCAGCGGTGGCCGCGGCGTGCGCGTGTGGATCCTCGTGAGCGACGACGACAGCGAGGACGCGATCCTCGAGCGCGCCGCTGCCGAGGGGGCCGAAGTGCTCTGGCGGCACCACTACTGGGCCGAGTTCAATGGCTTCAACGGCGCCTTCCGCGACCCGTGGGGGACGGAAGTGGTCCTGTGGACCAAGGGCGGCGAGAACCCCGTGATCCCGGAGGGCCACACCAGTGAGTGACACGCAGCAACCATCAGCAGGTCAGCCCGGACTGCCCGAGGGCGTCTACACCGGCGTGGCCCACGACGGCCCGTTGACCGAGACCCATGCGTTGCGGCCAACCACGGTGCGCTGGACGCACATCGCGTTGCCGTCCACCGACATCGATGCCAGCATCCGCTGGTACGAGGACTTCACGCCGCTGCGCCTGCTCGACCGTCGCGAGGACGCCGACGGCTATGGCGCCTGGCTCGGTCACCCCGACATGGCCGACAAGCCGTTCATCCTGGTGCTGGTCAGCTTCTTCAAGGACCAGGACAAGGGCCAGCAGCCGATCATGGCGCCGTTCGCCCACATCGGCATGGAGATGCCCACGAAGGCCGACGTCGACGCGATCGCCGAGAAGGGCAAGGCCGCCGGCTGCCTTGCGTGGCCGCCCACGCTGATGCCCGACCCGATCGGCTACATCTGCGCCCTCACCGACCCCGACGGCAACATGATCGAGTTCTCCTTCGATCAGGGTGTGTACGAAAAGGCCCAGGAGGTCTGGGGCTGATGACCCCCAGCGAGGTCTGCTCGTCGTACCTCGCCTCGTTCGCCACCGGAGATCCCGAGCGCGTGGTCGCCCACGTCACCGACGACTTCGTGAACGAGCACACCGCTGCCCTCGGCAGCGGGTGCGAGGGCAAGTCCGAGTACGCCCGGCGGGTGCCGAACTTCCTCGCCTCGATGCCGCAGCTGCGGTACGAGGTCGAGGACGTCATCGCTGACGGCGACCGCGTGGTCGCGGCGTACACGCTGCACACCCACGTGAACGACCGAAACGTCGCCGTGCGCGGTGTGATGCGGTTCCAGGTGCGCGACGGTCTGATCGCGAAGCGCACCGACTACTGGGACAGCCTGGTGTTCCAGCAACAGGCCGGGATGGTCTGAACCAGGTGACGATCGGCCGGCGCACCCTCGGACACTCAGGCCTGCAGGTGAGCGAGCTCGCCCTGGGGGCGATGATGTTCGGCCGGTGGGGCAACACCGACGTGGCCGAGTGCCACCGGATGGTGCACCGTGCCATCGACGCCGGGATCACCCTCGTCGACACCGCCGACATGTACGACGACGGGGCCTCGGAGGAGATCCTCGGCGCCGCATTGATCGGTCGGCGCGACCAGGTGGTGTTGGCCACCAAGGTCGGCAACCCGATGGACGGCGATCCGGTTCGGTCGGGGCTCTCCCGCCGATGGATCGAGCAGGCCTGCGACGACAGCCTCCGCCGGCTGCAGGTCGACCACATCGACCTGTACCAGATGCACCGTCCCGATCCGGCCACGCCGATCGAGGAGTCGCTGGAGGCCTTCGACCGTCTGGTGAGCTCCGGCAAGGTGGGCGCGATCGGCACGTCGACGTTCAGCGCAGCGCAGCTCGACGAGCTGCACGCGCTCGCCGGCGACCGTGGTTGGGCCCGCCCCACGAGCGAGCAGCCGCCCTATTCCGCCCTCGCCCGCGGCATCGAGACCGAGGTGTTGCCGGCGCTGCGTCGCTGGGACGTGGGCGCGATCGTGTGGGCACCGCTCAACGGCGGATGGCTGACCGGCAAGTACCAGTCGGTCGACGGTGACACCACCTCGCGGGCGCAGCGGCAGCCCGACCACTTCGACCATCGTGACGAGGCGATGCGCGCCGAGAAGCGGGCGCTCGTCGCGGAGCTGATCGCGATCGCCGACGAGCACACGATGTCGCTGCCGCAGCTCGCCCTCGCGTTCGTGCTCGACGACCCGTCGGTGAGCGCGGCGATCATCGGCCCGCGCACGTACGAGCAGCTCGATCAGCTGCTCACCCTCGGCCCGCTCGTGCTGCCCGAGGGTGTGCGGGCGAGGATCGACGCGGTGGTCACCCCCGGCCGCAACGTCAACCCGTCCGACGCCGGCTGACCCCTCCGAGTGCCAGCCGTACACCCGAGTGCCAGCGGTCCACCCGAGTGCCAGCCGTACACCCGAGGGTTCCGCGTACCCCCGGGTGGACGCGTGGCACTCGGATGCCCTGAGCGCCACCCTCCAGAGCTCGGTTGACCTCGGACCGCGCCAGGCCGAACGACCAACGAAGCCAAGGGGTTCCGTGAACCAGCGGTCCCACCACGGGGCCTCGAACGCGCGGATCCCGACCCCGTGAGCCGGCGGGCCCGACGTGGGACCTCGAACTCACGCACCCCCAGCGTGGACGCGGGGCCGACCCACCGCCCCACGTCGAGCGCATGGGTGGCCGCCGATCAGGGCCATACGAGTGCCACGCGCACACCCGGGGGTGCCCAGACCACTCGGGCGTACCGCTGACACTCGGGCGTACCGCTGACACTCGGACCGGCGCGTGCTACCAGGTCGGGAACTTGGCCTTGTCGGGGAGGCCGCTGCGGGCGGTGATCGACTCGCCCATGCGCTGGGCCTCGGCCCACATGCGCTCCTCGTCGATGGTGGTGCAGTGGCCGTCCTCCACCACGACCGTGCCGTCGACGAGCACCGTGTGCACGCCGCGACCGTCGGCCGACCACACCAGCTGGTTCATCACGTTGAGCAGCGGGCGCCACTCGGGGCGATCGGTGTCGTGGAGCACCAGGTCGGCCTTCATGCCCGGCACCAGCGCACCGATCTCGTCGTCCATCAGCATCGTCCGCGCGCCGCCGAGGGTGGCCATCTCGTAGGCCTTCTCGGCCGGGAACATCTGCGCGTCCACCCGGGCGTCCTTGAACAGACCGGCCACCAGGTACGTGGCACGCATGAGGTCGCTGTAGTTGGAGGCGTTGTTGCCGTCGGTGCCGATGCTCACGTTCACGCCGCGCTGCACCATCTCGGGGAACTTGCCCACCTGGGTGACGCCGTACGCGACCTTCAGTGCCGTGGTGGGGCAGTGCGCCACGCTCGCACCCGACTCGGCGATGAGCGCCAGCTCGGCGTCGTCGATGCGCACCACGTGGGTCATCGCCACGTTGCGATCGAGCACCCCGAGCTCGGCGAGGTGCACCATCGGGCGCTGGCCGAACTCGGCGATGAACCCGTCGGGGTCGAGCTGGGCGGGCGACATGTGGAAGCTCATGCCCACACCGCGCTCGTCGCTCAACGCCTTCGCGGCCTTCCACAGCGGGTCGCTGCACGTGGTGTGGCCGACGAGGATGCTCCACGCCCCGATGCGGCCGTCGGCGTGCGAGGCGTGCACGTCGAGCTGGTGCTCGAGGTGTGCGATCGCTGCGTCGGTGCTCTGGCGGTACACGCTCGGCTCGGGCGGCAGGTCCCACACCCAGCGGCCCACGCGGCCGCGGATGCCGACCTCGATCAGTCCGTCGACGACCTCGTCGAGGAAGCGGATCGTGCCCGCCTCGAGGAACGTGGTGGTGCCCGACCGCAGCATCTCGACCGCCGCCAGCTGACCCGACACGCGCTCCTCGGCCGCGTCGAACACCGAGTACAGCGGGCACAGCCACTCGAACACGTTCTCCACGAACGGCGTGTCGTCGGGGACGTAGCCGCGGGTCAGCGGCTCGCCGGTGATGTGGATGTGGGTGTTCACCATCCCGGGCGTGAGCACGAACCGGTCGCCGCCGAGCACACGGTCGGCGGTGTAACGCTGGTGGATGTCGGTCGCCTTGCCCACCGCGACGATGGTCGACCCGCGCACCGCCACCGCGCCCTGGCGGATGATGTCGCGGTCGGCGTTCATCGTGACGACCTGCCAGGCGTCGACGATGACGTCGACATGTTCGGGTCGCTGGTCGCTCATGCGCGGTCTCCTGTCGGAAAGGTGGAGGGGGTGGTCGGCCGGTCGGCCACGTAGACGAAGTTGAAGCCGATCGGCTCGATCATGCGGATGCCTGCGAAGCCGGTGTCGCGCAGCCAGCCGGTGACCTGGGCGTTGGTGAGCATCCCGCCCCGGGCGGTGTTGGCGAGCATGGTGAGGCCCATCTGCACCCCGAACGGGTTGAACTTGCGGTCGTTGTCGGCGAAGTAGTCGGCGATGAGCACGGTGCCGCCCGGTGCGAGCGCGGCGAACGCCCTGGCGAGCAGCGACCGCGACCGCTCGTCGCCCTCGGTTCGACAGATGTGGCCGAGCACGACGACGTCGTACTCGCCGGCCTCGATCTCGATGTCGTGGAAGTCGCCCTCGCGGAACCGCACCCGATCGGCGAGTCCTCGTTCGGCGACCGTGTGCACGGCGAGGTCGATGACGCCCGGGAGGTCGTTCACGACGGCGGTGCTGTCGGGTGACTGCTCGAGGACCGCGATCGCCCACGGTGCGCGACCGGCGCCGAGGTCGAGCACGCGCAGACCGGGGCGCCGCGCCCAGCCCAGGCGCAACCCGAGCCGGGTGGCGGCGCGCAGCTGTGTGGGGAACGTCGCCTGCACGAGCGGCCCGTAGAAGGCCTCGGGGATGTCGTCGATCGGCTGGGTGACCACGCCCGTGCGGATCGTGTCGGCGAGGTGCTCCCAGTTGGCGAGCGGCCCCGGTGCCACGCGCACCAACGCCGCCATCGACGCCGGACCGTTCGTGCACAGGTACCGCTCGGCGGTCTCGGTGAGCTCGTACACCTCGTCGACCTGGTCGAGGAACCCGAACGACACCATGGCGTCGCACAGGTGCTGCAGGTGCACGGCCGACACCGACAGGTCGTCGGCGAGCGGACCGACCGGCGACGGGCCGAGCCGCTCGATCGCGTCGAAGACGCCGAGCTCGAGCGCGGCCACGAGCATCCAGTACGAGCCGACGCCCTGGATCACGGCCCAGACGGGACCTGAGGGCGGTGGTTTGTAGTCGCGCCACGGTCGGCCCCGGTGGGCCATGGTGTGGCTCTTCTTCAGCTCCGGGTACGGCGAGTCGGTCGCCATCAGCGCGTCACGGTTCGAGCAGGATCTTGCCGAAGAAGTCGGACCGTTCCATCTTCTGCTGCGCCTCGGCGCCGTCGGCGAGTGCGAACACGCTGTCGACCGGGGCCCGGAAGTCGCCCCCGCAGTACACGCCCCACGCCTCGCCGAACTCCTCGTAGCGGTACGGGTCGGAGCCGAGGATCTGGATGCCCATGTGGAACATGAACCCGAGCGAGGGGATGGTGGCCGTGTCGCCGGTGGTGTTGCCGCAGTTCACCAGTCGGCCGCGCACGCCGAGTGCGAACATCGACTGCGCCCACAGCGCCGGGCCCACGTGATCGAACACCATGTCGACGCCCGCACCCGCGGTGTGCTCGCGGGCGAAGCCGGCGACGTCGGTCGTGCGGTTGTTGCAGGCGGCGTCGGCGCCGAGCGCCAACGCCTTCTCGCACTTGTCGTCGGTACCGGCGGTGGCGAGCACCCGGGCACCCGCGTGCTTGGCGAGCTGGATCGCCGCCATCGACACGCCGCTGCCGGCCGCGTGCACCATCATCGTCTCGCCGGCGACGAGCCGACCGACGGGGAACAGTGCGTGCCACGCGGTGAGCCAGGCGGTGGGGAAGCAGGCGGCCTGGTGCCACGACATGGAGTCGGGGATGCGGTGCACGTGCGACGCGGGGACGAGACAGCGCTCGGCGTAGCCGCCGGCGACGGTGCCACCGATGATGCCGAGATCGCCGTACAGGTCGCCCATGCCGGCGAGCTTCGACCCGGCGTGCACCTCGGCGAGCGACGGATCGACCACCACACGGTCGCCGATCGACACGCCTTCGACCTCCGACCCCAGTTCCACCACGGTGCCGACGACGTCCATGCCGGCGATGTGCGGCAGCGAGAAGCCGGGCATGGCGAACCAGCCGTTGCGCTGCACGACGTCGAGGTGGTTGAGGCTGGTCGCGGCCACCTGCACGATCACGTCCCGTGCACCGGGGGTCGGGTCGTCGACGTCGACGTACTCCAGCACCTCGGGTCCGCCGGGTCGGTGGTACAGCAGGGCTTTCACGTGGTTCTCCAGGGATGGGTGCTGGTTGCGGGATGTGTGCGGGTCAGGTGAGGCCGCGGACGAACGGCTGCGCCAGCGCCCGTGGCTGGCGGGTGCGCGTGGCGAACACGGCGGTCACGAGCAGGGCGACGATGTAGGGCAGGCTCGCCGCGAGCTGGGCGTTGATGCGGTAGCCGAGCACCGGGAGCGTCTGCTGCAGGGCGAAGAAGTAGCCGAACAGCACACAGCCGATGAGCGTGCCGCGCAGCGTCCAGCCACCGAAGATGACCGCAGCGATGGCGATGATGCCCTTCAGCCCCACGTGGCCGCCTTCGTAGCCGGCGATCGAGATCTGCCCGAGCACGAGCACGCCGCCGCCGAGGCCGGCGCACCCGCCCGCCACCATGATCGCCTCGCGTCGACGACGGTTCACGTGGATGCCCGACACGTCCGCCGACTGCGGGTTGTCGCCCACCGACCGGACCTCGAGGCCCCACCGGGTGCGGAACACGAGCCACCACGCCATGGGCACGACCGGCACGATGAGGTACATCGGCCACGGCTGGCCGAACAACGCCTCGCCGACGAGCGGCAGGTCGTGCAGCAGCGGCACCTTGGTCGGCTTCACCACGGAGGTGACGGCCTCCCATCGGCTGTCGAGGAACAGCGCCAGGCCGAGCACGAACAGGTTGAGCGTGAGGCCGACGACGAACTGGTCGATGCTGAGCTGGTGGCTGAGATGTGCCTGCACGAGCGACACCACGACCCCCATGAGCACGCCGATCAGCAGGGCGAGCGGCACGTTGTCGAACGCGCCCCACGCGACGGCGGAGCTGTAGGCACCGCCGATCATCATCGCTTCGATCGAGATGTTGAGCGTGCCGGCGCGCTCGGCGATCCACTCGCCCACGGCGGCGAATGCGAGCACGATCGCGAACCGCATCGCCGACTGGTACATGGCCTCCGACGACAGGACGTCGCCGACGGCGGATGCAGCGCTGGCGATCATCGCGCCACCGCCACGACGGGCTCGTCGGTCGACACGGGCGCGGGTGGCGGGCTCACCCGGCGCCGTTGGATGGCTGCGACCGCGGGCGGCACGAGGAGTGCGAGCACGAGCAGCGACCGCACGACGTCGACGATCGAGCGCTCCACGCCGGTGGCGGCGAGGAAGCCCGACCCGGTGCGCAGCGCGCCGAACACGAGGGCCACCGGGATGCAGGCGAGCGGCCGGTTGCGGGCGACGAGCGCCACGAGCAGTCCCTCCCACCCCACGTTGTTCGCAAAGCCCGGCGTGTAGCGGAAGTTGGCCGTGCCCGCGGCGAGCATGGTGGCGCCCGCGAGGCCGGCGAAGGCGCCGCTGAGCATCAGTGCCGACGCCCCGGCGAGCACGACGGGCACGCCGATGCGCTGGGCCGTGCGTGGGTTGCGCCCGAGCACGGTGAGGCGGAATCCCCAGGTCGAACGGCTGAGGAGCACCGAGACCAGGACGGCGAGCACCACCGCGAGCACGACCGACCACGGGAAGGCGTTGCCGAAGATGCGGATGAACCCGATGCGGGTGTCGGCGTCGAGTTGGGCGCTGGTCTGCACGCGGTTGGGCTTGTTCGGGTCGTCGTCGAGCAGCAGGAACGTGCGGGTGAGCAGATAGCCGGTGCCCTGCGAGGCGATGAAGACGAGCAGCAGGGTGGTGATCACCTCGGGCACCTTGCGCCAGTACCGCAGCAAGGCGGCGATGCCGGCCCAGACGGCCCCACCCACCACGCCGGCGAGCAGCGCGAGCACGAGGACGAACGGGCCGCTGCCCTGGGTGGCGACGTAGGTGGCCGTAGCGGCACCGACGGCGAGCTGGCCCTCCTGGCCGATGTTCACGAGCCCGGCGCGGGTGGAGACGATCGCGCCCAGCGCGACGATCAGCAGCGGTGCCGACTCGGCGAGGGTGTCGCCCCAGCGGCCCGGCTTGCGGATGCTGCCGTCGATCAGCGCCGTGAACACCTTCCGCCACGGACCGCCGGTGACGGCGATCAGCAGCGCCGACAGGGCGAGCGCGACCGCGATGGCGAGGACGTAGAGCGCCACCAGCTTCGCACCGCGCATCATCCTCGGACCGTTCGTCGCGCTCGTCCCGGTCGCCCGGTCGAGCGAGACGGCTGGTTCGTTCGAGCTCATGCGGACGCTCCCGTGGATTCGTCGATGCCGACGCCGCCGAGCAGCAGCCCCAGTCGTTCGGACGTGGCCTCGCGGCGGTCGAGTTCGCCGATGACCCGACCGCGTGAGAGCACCACGATGCGGCTCGACAGGGCGAGGATCTCCTCCAGCTCGGTGGAGATCAACAGCACGGCGATCCCGCTCTCCGCGGCGGCACGCAGGCGATTGCTCATGTACTCGATCGCACCGACGTCGAGGCCCCGGGTGGGTTGCGCCGCCACCAGGACCGTGGGGCGGTGCCCGAGCTCGCGGGCGAGCACGACGCGCTGCTGGTTGCCGCCCGACAGGCTGCCGAACGGTGCGTCCGGTCCGGCCGCCTGGATGTCGAACTCCCGCATCAGCTCGACGGCACGGGCCCGCATCCGCTTGCGGTCGATGAGGCCCATCCGTGCCGTCGAGCCGATGCGGTCGAGCACCAGGTTCTCGGCCACGCTCATGTCGAGCACGCAACCCGAGTCGTGGCGATCCTCCGGGATCACGCCGATCCCGAGGTCGGCCATGCACCCGGCGCGCCCGGTGCGAGCGGTGGTGCCGTTCACGCTGACGCTGCCGCCGTCGAGGGTGACGAGGCTCGACAGGAGGTCGCCCAGCTCGCGCTGGCCGTTGCCCTCCACACCGGCGACGCCGACGATCTCGCCGGCGCGGACCTCGATCGAGAGGTCGTCGAGCAGCGTCACGCCGTCGCGCATCAGCCGCGCCCGGTCGATGCTCAGCACGACGGGGCGTGCCGCACGATCGGCAGCGACCACCGCTGCTTCGGCCTCGTCGCGCTCGGCCCGTACCGCCTGGTCGGCGGGGTCGCCCTGATCGATGAGGTCGATGGCACCGAACGCCGCGGCGTTCGTGCGCAGGCTCACGTCGCGTCCCACCATGGCCTTCGCCAACGCCGGTGCGGTCGCCTCGACGGTGCGGCTGCGTTCGGCGACGCGGCCCTGGCGCATGATCGTGATGCGGTCGGTGGCGTGCAGGATCTCGGCGAGCTTGTGGCTCACGAGCGCCACGGCACGCTGTTCGGCGGCGACGACGTCGCGCAGCGTCGTGAACAGCTGCTCGCTCTCGGCCGGCGTGAGCACCGACGTCGGTTCGTCGAGGATGAGGATCTTGGGGTCGCGGCGCAGACACTTGATGAGCTCCACGCGCTGACGCAGACCTGCGGAGAGTTCGCCGACGCGACGGTCGGGATCGATCTCGAGGCCGTAGTGCTCGGCCGTCTCCATCACCTGGCGACGGGCGGCCGAACGATCGAACTTGGAGGCGTCACCGAGGAGCACGTTCTCCCACACGGTGAGCGCCTCGACGAGGCTGAGGTGCTGGTGCACCATGCCGATGCCGAGCTCCGCAGCGGTCTGCGGGTCGTGGATCACGACCTCGCGCCCACCGAGCTCGACGGTGCCCTCGTCGGGCTGCACGAGCCCGATGAGGATCTTCATGAGGGTCGACTTCCCGGCGCCGTTCTCGCCGAGGATGCCGTGCACCTCGCCGGGAAGCAGTTCGAGATCGACGCCGGCGCACGCGACCACGGGGCCGTAGCGCTTCGTGACGCCGGTCAGCCGGACGGCGGGGGCGAGCGCCACAGCGCCCGCCCCCTCCATGCCGAATGCTCCGCGTCCGTCGGACGGGGATGCGGTGGACAACTCGTCAGCCGCCCGCGTACGCCTGGCCCTTGATGGCACCGAAGTCGGCGGCGAAGTCGCCGGCGGCGATCTGCGCGTAGACCTCGTCCATGGCGGCCTGCTGCTCGGGGGTCGCGTCGCAGATCTCGGCGCCCGGCTCCGGGTCGACACCCACGTGGAACACGCGCACGCCACCCTCTTCGAGGGTGCCGGCGAGGATCTCGTTGAGGATCACGTCGAGATAGTCGCCACCGTCGAACTTGACCTGGATCTGGTAGTCGAGGTCGTCACGGGCGCAGGCGCTCGAGGCGCCGGCCGACATCGTGATGAGACCCGACTCGTTGGCGAGCTTGACGAGCGGCTCGTGTGCGCCGCCGAGATACGGGTAGACCGCGTCGGCACCGTTGGTGATCGCACCGTTGAGTGCCTCGGTGGCGCCGGCGGTGTTGTCGAAGTCGAACGGGAACGCACCCGACGGGATGTAGGTCATCGTGAAGGCGGGATCGACGGCCATGAGGCCCATCTCGTAGGCGAGGTACGCCTCCTTCTCGAAGTTCAGGTCGCAGCAGCCGATGAACACGGCGCTGTCGCCGCCGGACTCCTGCAGGAGCAGGCCGGTCGCGAAGCCCGCCGAGTAGCTGATCTCGGAGGAGTCGTCCTGGCTCTGGGCGAGGCCCGGGGTCTCCGGGTAGCCGGCGCCGCAGTTGCAGTACCAGAAGATGTCGGGGTACTGCGGGATCAGGTCGGCCAGCGGATCGGCGATCTCGCTCGCACCCACGAGGATCACATCGACGCCCTGCTCGGCCAGGTTGGCGAGCTCGGTGGCGGCGTCCTCGGTGGTGATGTTGTCGACGACGATGGGCTCGGCGTAGCCGTTCTCCTCGGAGATGGCGGTGGCCTTGTCGACCATCGCCTGGTAGTACGCGCCGTCGTCGCGCGGGCCGGCAGCGGCCACGCCGAACACGACCGTGCCGTCACCGTTGGTGTCGAGGTCGACGCCCTCACCGGCAGGTGCGGCCGTGGTGTCGGTGGTCTCCTCGGCCGCCGTGGTGGCGGGTGCTTCGGCGGCGGTGGTCTCCGGGGCGGCCTCGGTCTCCTCCGGCGCTGCCGCGGTGGTCTCCGTGGTCGCGCTGTCGGTGGTCTCTTCGTCGTCGCCGCACGATGCGGCGACCAGGCTCAGGGCGGCGATGGCCGCCAGTGCGATGTGCGATTTCCTCATGGTTCTCCCCCACGGTTCGTGGTGTTCTGGTGTTCGGTGTGTTCGTCGTGTGATGTGTGTCTGGGTGTGTGTCGTGGAGCGATGTGCTCCGGCGGGGTCCCTCCCGTGCCCCTTGGTCACCCCCTCCTGTCTCGATCGGACGCGAGTTCGGACGCGAGTTCGGACGCGAGCGCTGCCAGTTCGGCGAGCATGGCGCGCTTGTGGCGGTAGGCGGCCGCGAGCGGCTCGCCGGCGGCGAGCGCCTCGGCGACGAGGACCTCGGCCGCGGCGTAGCGAGCGGCGGCGTCGAGGACGTCGTCGGCACGGTCGGCCGGGATGCGCACGCAGCCGGACGGATCGATCACGATGACATCACCGGTGGCGACGCAGACGCCATCGACCGCGACCACCTCGCCGACCGACAGCAGGTGTGCGCTGCCGTTCGGGCCGACCACTCGCTCGCCGGCGGCGAGCACGGGCAGACCGATCGCGGTCATGTCGTCGCGATCGCGGACCCAGCCGTCGACGAGGACGCCGACGGCGCCCTGCTGGCTGGCGGCACCGGCGAGGATCTCGCCGAACACCGCGCCCGGCACGGGTCGCGCGCCGGCGATCACCACGACACGGTCGGTGAGGTCGGCGGAGAGCACGTCGTAGATGGGGCTGAGGCCGGGGCCGGACGTGTCGTGGGCGAGCTGCACCGTGAGGGCGCGACCCGACACCACCGAGGACGCGCTCACGACCGGGGCGAGCGGTGGCGTGAGCCAACCGTCCATGCCCCAGAGGGCGAGCACGTCGGCGATGGCCGACACGGGCGCGACCTCACCCTTCACCCTGCCGGCCAGGCCTTCCGGTAGTGCTGCACGAGCCACTTGTTGAACTGCACGTGGCTCTCCTCCTGCCAGGAGTAGCGACCGCGGGCGGCGTAGCGGCTGTGCATGCCGCGCTGGACCTTGGTGGTCGCGTCCTGGTCCTGCTGCACGAAGACCTGCACGCCGGCGTCGCTCATCTTGAACAGGTGGTCGAACATCGGGTGCTCGAGGGCGGAGGGGTGGAACAGGTATCCGATCTCCACGTCGATCGTGTCGGCCGTCTTCGGGCGCACGATGAAGAAGAACGCCTGATCGGGTGCGGTGCCGAAGCACAGCGTCGGCGGCATCAGCGCGAAGGTGGAGCGGGTGCGCTCCTCCTCGGTGAGCATCGGGAAGATCGGCATCAGGGCCTTGGTGGTCGCGTTGAACCCGCCGTCGATGTGGATGTAGCCGTTGGTGCGGAAGATGACGTTGGAGCCGGGCTGCCAGTCGACCGGGAACGCCGCGAGCTCGCTCGGGCAGAAGTCCTGGATCGTGTGGTGGAGCTTGTTCGCGTGGTAGCCGTCGTTGAAGTTCTCGAACATCACCTTCCAGTTCCACGGGAGGTCGGTGAGGGTGAACGTGCCGGGGCACACGGCGTGCTCGAGGTCGTAGTGCTCGAGGTACGGGGCGTAGGTGGCGAGCGTGGGGGCGAGCGGCTCGGCATCGGGATCGCAGTGCACGAACACGAAGCCCTGCCACAGCTCCACCTTGAGCGCCGGCAGTGGGAAGTCCTTCTTCTCGAACCCGACGGTGCGTTCCATGGCCGGCGCGCCGAGGAGGCGGCCGGTGAGGTCGTAGCTCCACAGGTGGTACGGGCAGGTGAACTTGGTGCAGTGGCCCTCGTCGTCGGCGATCTGCATGCCGCGGTGCTGGCAGATCGACGAGAAGGCGTGGACCTCGCCGTCCTTGGCCCGGGCGACGATGATCTGCTCGCCGTTGCCGGTGGTGGTCGTGAAGTAGTCGCCCGGCTCGGGGATGCGGCTCGCCACACCGACGCACTGCCACTGCGAGGCGAACACGGCCTCGCGCTCGAACACGAGGAACTCCTCGGAGGTGTAGATCTCCGGCGGCATCGTGACCGCGGTGGCGTAGTCGGTGGTGCTCGCGTCGAACGACGTGAGCAGCTCGTCGGTGAGGATCGTCATGACGTGGACTCCTGACTCGCATCGTTCGATGAACCGGTGGCAGCGACGGGGACGGGTGCGCCGTAGCCGCCACCACCGGGCAGGTCGAGGCGCACGTGGTCACCCGGCTGCAGCGTGACACGCGCCTGCGTGCGCACGGGCTCACCGTTGACCGTGAAGGCGCCGGCGCCGCCCTGCTCACCGCCGAAGATGCCCTCCGGGGCGTGAGCGAGACGGGAGGTGACGGCGTTCAGCTGCCACGCCCGCTCGGTGTCGACGGTGAACTCGATGGTCTGGCCGAGGCCGCCCACCTGAGCACCTGCGCCGCCACTGCCGACGCGGAGTTCCTTGCGCAGGAAGCGGATGGGTGCGGAGGCCTCGACGACCTCGATCGGCACGGCGGCCACACCCGTGGGGTACGAGCACGCCGACAGGCCCGGCTTCGCGGCTCGGGCCCCGACGCCACCGGCGTAGGTGAACATGGCGGTGATGAACGGGCGGCCGTCGTCGTGGTTGCCGCTCACCTGCATGGTCCACACGGCGCCGGAGCCCTCGGCCATCGCCTGGTCGGGACGGATCTGGGCCAGCGCCTTCAGCAGCGCGTTCGGCAGGAACATGCCGACGACGTGCCGGGCGGTGCACGGCTGCGGCGACACGGCGTTGACGATCGAGCCGACCGGCGCCTCCACCTTGATCGGGGCGAGGCTGCCGTGGTTGTTGGGCAGGTCGGGGTTGAGCACCGAGCGCACCGTGAAGGTGGTGTAGGCGTGGGTGTAGTTCTTCACCACGTTGATGCCGTACGGGCTGGCGCCCGACGATCCCTCATAGTCGACGGTGATCTCGCCGGCCTCCGGGTCGACGGTGACCGCGCAGACGATGTCGATCTCGCTGCCGTCGGCCAGGTCGAGCACGGCGCTCGCCCGATACGTGCCGGCGGGCAGTTCGCGGATGCTCGCCCGGGTGGCGGCCTCGGAGCGGGTGATGATCTCGTCGGCGAGGTCCTCGATGTCGTCGAGGTCGTGGCGGTCGCACAGCGCGCGCAGTCGCTGGGCACCCACCTCGCCGCTGGCCATCTGGGCGTGCAGGTCGCCGGCCATGTGGTCGGGCTGGCGAACGTTCGACAGGATGAACTTCCAGGCGTCGTGGTTGCGCTCGCCGGCGATCATCAGCCGCACGATCGGGATCCAGATGCCCTCCTCGAACACGTCGCGGGCACCGGCACCGATGCCGTAGCCGCCCACGTCGGTGTGGTGGATCGTGGACCCGAAGAACGCGATCACACGACCGTTGCGGAACACCGGGCACAGCACCGTGACGTCGAGCAGTTGCCCGGCCGTCTTGTACGGATCGTTGGTGATGAGGACGTCCCCCTCGACGAGGGAATCGGTCGGGTACTCCTCGAGGATCGCCGAGGCGGCCCGGGCGAGCGAGTTGATGTGACCCGGCGTGCCGGTGACGGCCTGGGCGACCATGCGGCCGCGTCGATCGAACACGGCGTTGGCGAGGTCGCCGGCCTCGCGCACGATCGGCGAGAACGCCGCGCGCTGGAGGGCGCGGGCCTGCTCGTTGACGGTGGCGATGAGGCTCTGCCACAGCACCTCGAGCTCGATGGGGTCGAACGTGCGGGTCATCGTGCGCCACCTTCCTGGCCGGAGCCGGTTCTGCCCGGCTGGCTGCCGGCCCGTCGTTCGGCGAGCAGCGAGCCGTCGGGCAGCACCGAGGCGGTCCACGTCGGCCGGATGACCGCGGTGGTCTCGCGCTCCTCGACGATCGCGGGGCCGTCGATGCGCTGGCCGACGCCGAGGTCGCCGCGGCGGTACACCGGGGTGTCGACCGCAGCGGTGCCGCGATCGAATCGGACCGGGCGATGCCGGACCGGCTCGCCGACGGTGGTGTTGACCACGGTGGTCGGCTCGACGGTGGCGGCCGGGGCGAACGCCGACAGCCGCCACGTGACGGCCTCGACGCCCACGTCGGGGATCGTGAGGCCGTAGATGCGGCGGTAGTCGGCCTCGAACATCTCGACCACCTGTGCGTCGGTGGCCGGCCAGTCGTCGCCGCTGGTCTCGCCCACCCAGATCGTGATCTCGTTGCCCTGGCCCTGGTAGCGGGCGTCGAGGCCGTACCGGAAGCGGATCGCCTCCGGCGCGACGCCGGCGGCGGCGAGCACTCGGCGGCCCTCCTCGCGGAGCTCGCCCAGCAGGGCGTCGCGCTCGGCGATGTCGACGGTGGCGAGCGCCCGCACCATGCTGCGGGCGAGGTCGATGCGCACCGGGGTGACGAGGGTGCCGAACGCCGACAGCACGCTGGCGTTCACGGGGAACACCACGCGGGGCGACTCGAGCAGCTCGGCGACACCACAGGCGTGCACCGGGCCGGCGCCACCGAAGGCGAGGACGGTGATGCCGCGCAGGTCAGCGCCCTGTTCGACGGCGTGCATCCGCGAGGCGGCCGCCATGTTCTGGTTGACCAGCTCGTGGATGCCGGCAGCAGTGTCGTCGGCCGAGAGACCGAGTGGGCCGGCCACCGATGTGAGCGCCGCGGTGCAGGCGTCCATGTCGAGGGCCATGTCGCCGCCGAGGAAGAACGAGGCGTCGAGCAGGCCGAGGGTGAGGTCGGCGTCCGTGACGGCGGGCTTGGTGCCGCCGCGGCCGTAACACGCCGGGCCGGGATCGGCACCGGCCGACTCGGGGCCCACCTTCAGCAGGCCCAACTCGTCGATGCGGGCCTGACTGCCGCCGCCAGCGCCGATCTCGACGAGGTCGACCGACGGCACCGACACCGGGAATCCGGAGCCCTTCTTGAACCGGTAGATGCGGGCCACCTCGAAGGTGTTGGTGAGCTCGGGCTCGCCGTCGACGATGAGGCAGGACTTGGCGGTGGTGCCACCCATGTCGAAGCACAGCAGGCGGTCCTCGCCGAGGCGCTTGGCGAACCAGCTGCCCGCCAGCGCGCCGGCGGCGGGGCCGGACTCGACGAGGCGGATGGGAGCGCGGGCGGCGTCGTTGGCCGACACCACGCCACCGTTGGACAGCATCATCAGCACCGAGCCGCCGAAGCCCTCGCCGGCGAGCCACTTCTGCAGCTCGTCGAGGTAGGGCCCGATGACGGGCATGGTGGCGGCGTTGCACGCCGTGGTGATCATGCGCGGGTACTCGCGGATCTGCGGCGAGATGTCCGACGAGATGCACACCGGCACGCCGAGCTCGGCGCGCAGGTGCTCGGCGACGATGCGCTCGTTGGCCGGATTGGCGTAGGAGTTGATGAGGCACACGCCCACGGCCTCCACCTTCGCGGCCCGGAGCTGCTCGGTGATCGTGGCGAGCCCCTCGGCCGTCGGTGCGCTCACCGCACGACCTTGCGGATCGGTGCGCTCGTCGAGTTCGACGACGCGGTCGCGCGGCACGGGCGGTGCCGGGAACTCGATCTGCAGGTCGTACATGTCGTAGCGGTGCTCGTTGCGGATGAGCAACGTGTCGCCGAACCCGCTGGTGGTGACGATGCCGGCGCGGCCGATCTTGCCCTCGATCAGCGCGTTGGTGATGAGGGTGGTGGCGTGCACGATCGGCGCGGTGATGTCGGCCGGGCGGACGCCCGCCTTGCCGAGCAGCTGCATCACACCGGTGCGCACGCCGTCGAGCGGTGCGCTCGGTGTGGTGAGGGTCTTGTCGACGACGACGCGGCCCGAGGCGGCGTCGAACAGGACGACGTCGGTGAACGTGCCACCGATGTCGACCGCGAGTCTCCAGTCGGCGTTCATGCCGCACCTGCTTCCGTGGCTTCGGAGGTCGTCCCGGTGGGGAGCGGGCTCTGGGCCGGCAGGCCGCCGCGCGGGGTTCGGGGTGGGGCGAACACGTCGAGGATCCACACCTCGTCGAACTCGTCGTCGCCCACGAAGATGCTCTCGCCGTGCCAGATGGTGGTGGGGGCGAAGTAGAAGTCGCCGGCGTTCAGCACCCGCCGCGTGCCGTCGTCGGGATCGCCGATCCGGAAGTCGAGCGTGCCGCGCATGATGATGCCGAGCTGCTCGTTGGAATCGTGTTTGTGCAGGATCGAGCCGTCGGCGCCGCCCTTGATGCGCCAGAACCAGAACTCGAGGTGGTCGCCGATCATCACGCGGCGGCGGAATCCCTGGCGGTCGGTCTCGACGAACTCGGCGTCGTCGAAGAAGTAGACGTACTGATCACTCATCTGGCCGGGTCTCATCTCGTCGGTGCTCACAGGAGACGCTCCACCATGCGACGCTCGACGTCGTCGAGGTGGGCCACCACGGCGGCCACGGCCTTGCGGGTGTGGCCCTTGACGAGGGCATCGGCGATCGCCTGGTGGGCGGTCGTCGACGACTCGATGATGTCGAGCACCTCGGCCCGGTTCACCTCGGCGTACAGCAGCGACGAGAACTCGCCCGAGCCGAACAACTGGGCGAGCGCCTTCGCGTGCACCTCGTGCAGCAACGGGTTGCCGCAGGCACGGGCCAGTGCGGCGTGGAACCGGCGGTCGATCTCGCGGAACTCCTCGAGGTCGCTGGTGACCATCGCGGCGAGGGCGGCGATCTCCTCGCGCTCGGTCTCGGTGGCCCGCTTGGTGGCGAACTCGACGATCGCGGGCTCGATCACCTGGCGCACCTCGAACAGCTGGGTGACGAGGGCCTTGCGGTCGTCACCGGCGAAGTTCACCTCGGGCAGTTGCTCGGCGACGACGCTGCGGTTGCCGCGGCGCTCGAGGTAGCCGGCGATCACCAGGCCCTGGATGGCCTCGCGGACCGAGGTGCGGGCGACACCGAACTCCTGGCACAGCACGCGCTCGGCGGGCAGCGGGGTGCCGGGGGCGAGCTGACCGGTGTGGATCGCATCCGCCAGGCGCTGACGGATCTCGGCCGAGACCGTCTGGCGGGTGACGGGATTGAAGCTGGTGGGACTCATCGCAGGCCTACCGTCGCGAAGTGGGCGCGCTCGGCGTCGAGGTCGAGCGGGTCGACGATCGCGAGGTGCTCGGCGGCGCCCCAGTGTTCGGCGGGCACGAGCCACATCACCTCGAACTCGAGACCGTCGGGATCCTTCGCGTAGAGGCTCTTGTTGGCGCCGTGGTCGCTCGCACCGACGAGTGCGCCGGCGGCCGCGAGGCGATCGCGCATCGCGGCGAGCTCCTCGAGCGTTGGTACCTCCCAGGCGAGGTGGTACATGCCGACCGTGCGGGCGCCGGCCTCGCTCGGGCCGACGCCGTCGCCGACGGTGAAGAACGCGATGTCGTGGTGGTTGTCGCTCGCCGGGGCACGCATGAACACGAACGCCCCGTCGGGGTGCTCGATCACCGTCGAGAACCCCAGGACGTCGGTGTAGAACCGTTGCGTGCGCGCCGCGCTGCGGACGTACAACACCGCATGGTTCATTCTCGTGATCGGCATGGACACCACTCCGTCTCGCTCGTCGCGACCCCGGTGTGGGGTCGACGTTGGACTGATGGTCTGACCATAGCGGATCGTGGTGACGGGGTCGGGCACGGCGGGCAGTGCGGGCAGTGCGGCTCAGCCGGCGAGGATCGACCGGTCGATGCCGGCGTGGCAACCGAGGGTGCCGTCGACCACCTGGGTGACCCCGAGGTCGATCGCAACCGAGGCGAGGGAGTACGCGTCGTCGGCGCTCAGATCGAAGTGGGTCTGCAGGAACCACAGCATCTGCCCGGCCGCGCCACGCATCGCCTCGTCGAGGTCGGCGCCGAAGCCGTGGGTGTACCAGTGGCTCGCCGTCTCCATCAGCGGGGTGGTGATGCCGAGGCCTTCGATGACGCTCACCTGGATGGTGGCGTCGAGCGACGCCTCGATCGCCGTGCCGCAGATCTCGCCGTCGCCCTGGGCGAAGTGTGGGTCGCCGACGTACAGGCCGGCGCCGTCGATCGAGACCGGGTAGCACATGGTGGCGCCCGGCCCGAGGCGCCAGTTGTCGACGTTGCCGCCGAACGGGCCTGGCGGGATCGACGACAGGCGGCCCGATTCGGACGGCGCGACGCCCATCACCCCGAAGTGCGGGCGCACCGGCACCCGTACGTCACGGGAGAACGGCTGCCGCAGCGTGGCCTCGGGGGGTGAGACCACGCCCGGCAGGTCGTAGATCGGGCGTTCGGTGAAGTCGAAGCCGAAGACGGGACGGGCGATCGGTCCGAACGAGCCGGCGGCGCCGCCGTGCAGGGTCGGGTCGTCGAGGCCGTAGATGGTGATCCGCTCCTTGCCGAACACGTCGTGGAACAGGCCCCAGTTCGCCGCGCAGTTCGAGCCGTAGGGCAGCCGCGGCGACATGTCGAGGATCGTGACCGCGAGCGCATCGCCGGGCTTGGCGCCGCGGACGTGGATCGGGCCGGTGAGGATGTGCACGCCCGGGCCGCGCGTCTCGGGTGCGATCGAGCTCCAGAGGGCTCGGATGCCGTCGTCCATCAACAGATCGGGTGCGTCGCCGGCGTGGTGGGTGATCGCCTCGATCCGGATGATGTCGCCGTCGTCGACCTCCAGGCACGGCGGCTGGTCGCGGTCGATGTATCCCCAGTAGCACGTGTCGGGGGTGGCCGGCAGGTGGTGCACCGTGGGGGTGGGGAACGACGTCGCGCGTGCGGCGACGGGCAGCGGCGGGTGCGACATGGGGGGCAAGCTAGGAACCGCCTGTTTCCCCCGCGTTTCGAGTCGATGACGACTGGGGTCCGTCTGGTCTGATGGTCAGACCAAGGCAGCCGACCCCGTGACATCCGTTCGTGCGGCGAACAGATCGAGCGCGTCGATCGTGCGCAGATCGTCGGTGGTCGCCGTGGCGAGCATCGCCCCCCGGTCGAGGGCGAACACCGCCGCGACCACCTCAGGGGTCACGATCGAGCACGCTGCCGGTGCGAACGCCTCGCCGAGGGTGACGGCGGACAGCACCGCCCGCGCGGCGCCGTGGGCGCCGGGACCGGCGAAGGGGCCGTCGGACAGGTCGAGCTCCTGGTCGAGCACCGGCACCCCGTCGATCACCACCCGCTGGTGCAGCGCCAGCCGACCGGCCGGCTCGGCGTGCCGGCCGCGCACCACGGATTCCACCACACGGGCCGACGCCTCGGGGTGGGCGGTGAGGAGCATCGAGGTGCGGTGCCGGCTGCCCTGGACGCTGACCGTCGGCTCGGGCCACCAGTCGAGCGTCGACCCGGCAGCGAGGGTGATGTCGATGTCGAACGTCGATGGGTCGCCGGCCGGGCCCGGGTGCACCATCGCGGCGCCTGTCGAACGGATCCGTACCGCGGCGCCCTCCTCCACCGTGAGCGAGAGGCGGAGCCGGTCGCCGCCGAGCGGGCCGGCCGCGCCGTTCACCCACGACAGTGCGAGCGCCGGTCCGTCGGTGCGCGCCTCCCGGAACAGCAGCGGCACCTCGCACGAGACGTGGTGCAGGCGGCTGCGCCCGGTCGCGTCGACGCGCACCACCAGCTCGGTCCGGGCCTCCATCTCGTGTTCGGTGTCCCGGCGTCCGTCAGCTCGCGTGCTGCCAGGCGTGGAGCTGGGCGCGCACCCAGTCGGCCACGGCGGCGGCGCCCTCGGGATCGACCAAGGAGGTGAACAGCATCGGGAGCGTGCCGCGCCGCGCGGTCGCGTCGCGCTCCATCACCGACAGGTCGGCGCCGACGAGTGGGGCGAGGTCGGTCTTGTTGATCACGAGGAGGTCGGCGGTGGTGACGCCGGGGCCGCCCTTGCGCGGCACCTTGTCGCCGCCGGCGACGTCGATGACGAAGATCTGCCGGTCCACCAGTGCCCGGCTGAAGATCGCCGTGAGGTTGTCGCCGCCGCTCTCGAGCAGGGTGAGCTCGACCGGCGCGTGGCGCGCCTCGAGGTGCTCGACCGCGTCGAGGTTCGCCGAGATGTCGTCGCGGATCGCGGTGTGCGGGCAGGCACCCGTCTCAACGGGCGCGATCCGGTCGTCGGCGAGCACGGCCATGCGGCGCAGCGCCTCGGCGTCTTCGGTGGTGAAGATGTCGTTGGTGACCACGACGGTGCTCACCTCCGACGCCAGGCGCCGGCACAGCGCGGCGACCAGGGCGGTCTTCCCGCTGCCGACGGGGCCGCCGATGCCGATGCGCAGCGGCCGCGTGCCGGGCACACCGAACGCCCACGGCGTGTCGTCGGGCAGGCCGTCGTGATGACCGTGGGTGTGGCCGTCGCTCGGGTGGTGCGGTTGGCCGGGGTTGTGATCAGGAGGCAAAGAGCCTCACCTCCCAGGTGGCGTGGTGTCCATCGGTGAATCCGCCGCCTGGGAGGTGCGGACGCGCGTGGTGTGGTTCAGGAGGCAAAGAGCCTCACCTCCCAGGTGGCGTGGTGTTCAGCCAGGATGTCGGCGAGCAGGCTGGTGGTGGATGGGAGCGGCTCGCCGTCGGCAGCGGCTGTAGCAGCAGCCGCGGCGGCATCGGCGAGGTCGTCGAGCCGCGGCGCGAGACGGGCGGCCACGGCGTGGACGTCGAAGGGATCGAGGCCGATCAGGCGAACCGCTGCGGTGGTGACCGCACCGACGAGGTGGTGCAGCGAGCACAGCGCCGCCTCACGAGGGGTGAGGCCGGCCGCGCCCGCGACGGCACCGAGCGCGATCGGCTGCAGCGGTCCGTCGGAGTGGACGGCCCGCAGCCGCGCGTACGCCGGGCCGGGCCAGGCCCGCTCGGCAGGGCGCAGCAGCTGGCGGCCGAGTGAACGGCTCAGCATCCGCAGGCGCGGCGATGGCGTACGGGCCGCGAGCTCCACGTCGAGGTGGTCCCACGGCAGCACGCCGGCACATGCGGCGGAGGCGAATGCGGCCTCCGTGGGGGCGACGGTGCAGAGCCGCCCGTCGATGAACGCTTCGAGCTGCTCGGTCGTGCGCAGGTCGCCACGGGCGTGGCTCGCCTCCGCGCCTGCGCTGTGCGCGTGCGCGCCGGTCGGGAAGCGGCTGTCGCCCAGGAGGAGGAGGGTCGCGGTGCTCATGAGGGGGACGTGCGGACTCGCGCGCTCAGAACAGGAAGTAGCGCTGCGCCATCGGGAGCACGGCGACGGGTTGCTCGGTGACGAGCTCCCCGTCGATCCGCACTGCGAAGGTGTCGGGGTCGACGGTGATCGCGGGCATGGCGTCGTTCTCGGGCAGGTCGGCCTTGCCACGTCGACGGGTGTCGGCCGAGGCGACGAGTCGACGCGACAGCGCGAGCCGATCGGCCAGGCCGTCGTCGAGCGCCGCTTGGGCGACGAAGGTGAGGCTGGTGGCGGCGGCGACGCGAGGGCTGGCGCCGAACATCGGTCGGGCGAACACCGGCTGCGGCGTGGGGATGGACGCGTTGGCGTCGCCCATCTGCGCCCAGGCGATGAAACCGCCCTTGAGCACGACGTGGGGTCGCACGCCGAACATCTTCGGGTCCCACAGCACCAGATCGGCGAGCTTGCCGACGGCGACCGACCCGATCTCGTGATCGAGCCCGTGCGCCACGGCCGGACAGATCGTGTACTTCGCGACGTAGCGGCGGGCGCGGTGGTTGTCGGCCTCGTCGTCGCCGGGCAGTGAGCCGCGGCGAGCCTTCATCACGTGCGCGGTCTGCCACGTGCGCAGCACCACCTCGCCGACGCGGCCCATCGCCTGCGAGTCGCTGCCGATGATCGAGATCGCACCGAGGTCGTGCAGCACGTCCTCGGCGGCGATCGTCGAGGGCCGGATGCGGCTCTCGGCGAAGGCGAGGTCCTCGGGCACCGCCGGGTTCAGGTGGTGGCACACCATCAGCATGTCGAGGTGTTCGGCGAGGGTGTTCACCGTGTGCGGACGGGTGGGGTTGGTGCTCGACGGCAGCACGTTCGGGTGCGACGCGACGGTGATGATGTCGGGGGCGTGGCCGCCGCCGGCACCCTCGGTGTGGTACGTGTGGATCGATCGACCGGCGATGGCTGCGAGGGTCGACTCGACGAAGCCCGCCTCGTTCAAGGTGTCGGTGTGGATCGCCACCTGCACGCCCGACTCGTCGGCCACGCGCAGGCACGCATCGATCGCCGCGGGCGTCGTGCCCCAGTCCTCGTGGAGCTTGAAGCCGCCGGCGCCGCCGAGGACCTGCTCCCACATCGCATCGCGGGAGACGGTGTTGCCCTTGCCGAGCAGCACGACGTTCACGGGCAGGCCGTCCATCGCCTCGTGCACGCGCGCCAGGTTCCACGCGCCCGCCGTCACCGTGGTCGCCTTGGTGCCCTCGGCCGGACCGGTGCCGCCGCCGATGATGGTGGTGATGCCGGAGGCGAGCGCCTCGTCGACGATCTGCGGGCAGATGAGGTGGACGTGGCAGTCGATCGCGCCGGCCGTGAGGATGCGGCCGTTGCCGGAGAGGATCTCCGTCGACGGCCCGATCACCAGCGCCGGGTGGATGCCGGGCATCGTGTCGGGATTGCCGGCCTTGCCGATGCCGACGATGCGGCCGTCGCGCACGCCGACGTCGGCCTTCACGACGCCCCAGTGGTCGAGGATGAGCGCGCCGGTGATGACGAGGTCGGGTGCCCCGTCGGCGCGGGTGCGCCCGGACTGGCCCATCGACTCGCGGATCACCTTGCCGCCGCCGAAGACCGCCTCGTCACCACCGACGCACTCGTCGCGCTCGACCTCGATCCACAGGTCGGTGTCGGCGAGGCGCACGCGGTCGCCCGTGGTGGGGCCGTAGAGACGCCGGTAGTGGGCGCGTTCGATCTCAGCCATCGAGGCCTCCCCGAGCTCCGGATCCCGCCCTCGGGTCGAGCGGGCCGGCGACGTCGCCGCGCAGGCCGGCGACGATGCGGTCGCCGCCGAGCGGGACCAGGGTCACGGTGCGTCCGACGCCGGGCTCGAAGCGCACCGACGTGCCGGCCGCGATGTCGAGGCGGTGCCCGCGCGCTGCGGCCCGGTCGAACGAGAGCGCCGGGTTGGCCTCGGCGAAGTGGTAGTGGGATCCGACCTGCACGGGCCGGTCGCCGGTGTTGACGACGTCGACGACGACGGTCGGCAGGCCGGCGTTCACGGTGATCGTCCCCTCGGGGCCGACGATCTCCCCGGGGATCATGCCGGTCATCGGATGGGCTGGTGAAGGGTGACCAGCTTGGTGCCGTCGGGGAAGGTGGCCTCCACCTGGATCTCGTCGATCATCTCCGCGATGCCATCCATCACGTCGTCGCGGGTGAGCACCTCACGGCCGGCCGACATCAGGTCGACCACGGTGCGTCCGTCGCGCGCGGCCTCGTACACCCAGCTGGTGAGCAGCGCGATCGCCTCGGGGTAGTTGAGCTTGAGCCCGCGGGCCCGTCGCCTCTCGGCCACGTCGGCGGCGACGTGCACCAGGAGACGCTCCTGCTCGTGCGGGGAGAGCTGCATGTCCGGCATGGTACGGCCGGCGTCGTTTCCGGGTCGTTTCCGGCGCGTGCACACTGGGCGACGACGCGCGGCGCGCGTCGGCGCTCCGGACGCCTCAGTGCACCGTGCCCATGAGTGCGGTGGTGCGACCGGCGCAGGCGCGTAGCTCGGCCACGCGAGCCGGGCTCATCGACGCGACCGACGCGGGGTCCGCGAGCGCTGCGATGGCCGGCCACACGGTGCGGTCGATCTTCGAGGTGCACAGCGCGACCGGCCACGGGTCGACGTGGAAGACGCCGGGGGATGTCTCGGTGAAGCGCGCCGTCGCGAGCAGACCGTCGAGCGTGCGCTGGTCCGCGTACTTGCCCGAACCGGGCGTGCCCATGCCCGACACGAAGTTGCCGACGCTCCAGTAGGTGAACGTGCCGTTCACGTACGCGAGCTGCTGGGGGACGTGCGGCCCGTGGTGCACGAGCAGGTCGATGCGGGCATCGCCGCGCGGATCGGTGATCGCGTACGCGAACTGCAGGTCGGTGTCGGTGGGCTCGCGCTGCATCTCCACGCCGATGTGGAGGCTGACGATGACGAGCTCGGCGCCGGCCGCCCGTGCGCCGCGCACGTCGGCGATCACCTGCTGCGGCGAGAGCGCCCGCGAGAGCATCCAGGCGTCGCGGGGCGGCACGGTGTTGGACGAGCGGGTGTACGCGAGGTGGGCGACGCGGATCCCGTTCACCGTGAACACGTCGGGCACGGCCTCCTCGGGCGAGCGGGCGGTGCCCACGTGCGACAGCCCGGCGGCGTCGAGTGCATCGAGGGTCGAGACGATGCCGGGCACATCGGTGTCGAAGCTGTGGTTCGACGATGTGCTGCATCGGTCGAAGCCCGTGTCCGCGAGTCCTTGGGCCAACTCGTAGGGGGCGAGCAGCAGGTTGCCACCGAAGGGCGACCGGCCGTAGAGCCCGGGCCGTTCACCCGGCGCGCCGATCGGGAGCTCGGCATGGCAGATCGCGAGGTCGGCGCCGGCGATCACGGGTGCGACCGGGGCGAACAGCGGTGCGAAGTCGTAGCGCTCACCCGGCCCGGCAGCAGCGGCCCCGGCGAGATTGACCGCGGATTCGTTGAGGACGTCACCACCGAGGGCGACGAGGAGGGTGCGCGCCGGCGGCTCGAGCCGCTGCGCCGGCGCCGCGGCGGTCGCCGGGGTTCCGGGGATCGAGCCGGGTGCTGCGGTGGCCGTCGCGGCCGCCGTCGCGCCCGCCGCGACGACGGCGACGGCGAGCAACGTCGTTCGGCGGCTGAGCATTGCGGACATGCTACGCACGCGCTCGTGACGCGGGGGCCGGCAGCGACCGGACGGCGGGCGCACGGAGGGTCTGCGCCCGCCGTCGGTCGGCGGTGGTGTCGACGGGTGCCGACGGGTGTCGACGCGTGTCGGGTCGCTGCGACTCAGGCGGCGGGCAGCAGCACGGTGTCGATCGCGTGGATGATGCCGTTGTCGGCAGCGATGTCGGCCTGGACGACGGTGGCGCCGCCGATGGTGACCGTGGTGCCGTCGCTCACGACCGGCAGCGAGGTGCCGGCGGCGGTGACGACGCTGTTGAAGATGGTGATCGTCGCGGCGTCCTGCGGCAGCGGCAGCAGGTGGCCCTGCAGCACGGCGGTGAGGGCGGCCGGGTCGGCGAGCAGGGCCTCGAGCGCGGCCGGGTCGACCTTGGCGAAGGCCTCGTCGGTCGGGGCGAGCACCGTGAACTTGGAGGTGGCGAGCGTCTCGGTGAGGCCGGCGGCCTCGACGGCGGCGAGCAGGGTGGTGAAGTTGCCGGCGGCGGTGGCGACGTCGACGATCGAGCCGAGGGCGGCCTCGGTGGTCTCCGGGGCGGCCTCGGTGGTCTCCACGGCGGCTTCGGTGGTCTCGACGACCGCCATGGTGGTCTCGACCGCGGCCATCGTGGTCTCGGGGGCTGCCTCGTCGCCGCTGGTGGTCGCGGTCGCGGCGGCCGTCGTGGCGGTCGTGTCGCTGCCCTCGTCGTCACCGCAGGCGGCGAAGAGGAGGGAGGACATCGAGATGGCCAGCAGGGGGAGGGCGAGGACGCGGACGCGCGACATGAGTGACTCCAGGGGGGTGGGGGGTGATCGGGACGGGCCCGACCGGGGGGATCGGGCGATCTTCGCGTCTGATTGCACGATGCAACGAATGGATCCGAGCGTTGTGTCGGATGTCATAACGGTGTTTCTGATCGGAACTTGATACGAGTCGTAGCAAGTTTTGTGCGTCGGGTTACACTGCCGACATGGCGATCGACCCGAAGAAGTGGACCATCAAGACCCAGGAGGCGGTGGCCGCCGCGATCGATCAGGCACGTCAGCTCAGCAACCCCGAGCTCACCCCCGATCACGTCATGGCCGCCCTCGCCCGCCAGGACGACACCCTCACGCCGGCGGTGCTCGCCAAGCTCGGCCTCGCTCCGCTGATGATCCGCAACAAGGCCGACGAAGCCGTCGCCAAGTTGCCGAAGGCCTACGGCGGCGACGAGCCGCGGATGAACCGCGAGCTCACCAACGTCTTCGAGAACGCCGAGAAGTACCGCAAGGACCTGAAGGACGACTACCTCTCGGTCGAGCACCTCCTGCTCGCGATGAACGCCCGGCTGGGCATCGGCAGCGAGGAGCTGTTGCAGGCACTGAAGGAGGTGCGCGGCAGCCACCGGGTGAACAGCCAGAACCCCGAGGAGCAGTTCGCCGCACTCGAGAAGTACGGCCAGGACCTCACGGCCCGCGCCCACGAGGGCAAGATCGATCCGGTCATCGGGCGCGACGACGAGATCCGCCGGGTCATCCAGGTGCTCAGCCGCCGCACCAAGAACAACCCGGTGCTCATCGGCGAACCCGGCGTCGGCAAGACCGCCATCGTCGAGGGCCTCGCCCGGCGCATCGCCGACGGCGACGTGCCCGAAGGCCTGAAGGGCAAGCGGCTCATCTCGCTCGACATCGGCTCCATGCTCGCGGGCGCCAAGTACCGCGGCGAGTTCGAGGAGCGGCTGAAGGCCGTGCTGAAGGAGATCACCGACGCGGCGGGCGAGGTCATCACCTTCGTCGACGAGATCCACACGATCGTCGGCGCCGGCGGGGCCGAGGGCGCGATGGACGCCGGCAACATGATCAAGCCGATGCTCGCCCGCGGTGAGCTGCGCATGATCGGTGCCACCACGCTCGACGAGTACCGCAAGTACGTCGAGAAGGACCCGGCACTCGAGCGCCGCTTCCAGCAGGTGTACGTGGGCGAGCCCTCCGTCGAGGACACGATCGCGATCCTGCGCGGCCTCAAGGAGCGCTACGAGGTGCACCACGGCGTGCGCATCCAGGACTCGGCGCTCGTCAGCGCAGCCGTGCTCTCCAACCGCTACCTCACCAACCGCTTCCTGCCCGACAAGGCCATCGACCTGATGGACGAGGCCGCGAGCAAGCTGCGCATCGAGATCGACTCCCTCCCCACCGAGATCGACATCGTCGAGCGGCGCATCCTGCAGCTCGAGATCGAGCAGGTCGCGCTCCAGAAGGAGACCGACCTCGCGTCGAAGGAACGGCTCGAGGCGATCGAAGCCGAGCTGGCCGAGCTGCAGGCCCAGACGGCGGAGATGCGCCGGCACTGGGAAGGTGAGAAGGAGGCCATCTCGGCGATCCGGATCCTCAAGGAGGAGCTCGAGCAGCTGCGCACCCTGGTGGAGCGCGAGACCGACCTCAACCACGCGGCCGAGATCCGCTACGGCCGCATCCCCGAGCTCGAACGGCGCATCACCGACGCCACCGCGCACCTCGACGAGTTGCAGTCGGGCAACCGCATGCTCAAGGAGGAGGTCGACGCCGAGGACATCGCCGAGGTCGTCAGCAAGTGGACCGGCGTGCCCGTCACCCGCCTGCTCGAGGGCGAGATGGCCAAGCTCGTCCACCTCGAGGAGCTGCTGCACCAGCGCGTCGTCGGCCAGGACGAGGCCGTCGTCGCCGTGTCCAACGCGATCCGCCGGTCCCGCGCCGGCCTGAGCGACCCGAACCGGCCCATCGGCTCGTTCATGTTCCTCGGCCCCACGGGCGTCGGCAAGACCGAGCTCGCCCGCGCCGTCGCCGAGTACCTGTTCGACGACGAGAGGGCCATGGTCCGCATCGACATGGGCGAGTACATGGAGAAGTTCTCGGTCAGCCGCCTGATCGGTGCGCCTCCCGGCTACGTCGGCTATGACGAGGGCGGTCAGCTCACCGAGGCCGTCCGGCGCCGTCCCTACAGCGTGGTCCTGCTCGACGAGATCGAGAAGGCGCACCCCGACGTGTTCAACGTGCTGCTGCAGGTGCTCGACGACGGCCGCCTCACCGACGGCCAGGGCCGCACGGTCGACTTCACCAACGTCGTGATCGTGATGACCTCCAACCTCCCGGGCGATCCACTGGGCTTCTTCAAGCCCGAGTTCATCAACCGCGTCGACGAGATCATCCGGTTCCGGGCGCTCACCGAGGCCGATCTGCAGCACATCGTCGGCATCCAGCTCGGCTCGCTGCGCAAGCGCATGGCCGACCGCAGGATCACCCTCGAGGTCACCGAGACGGCGATGCACCACCTCGCCCACGAGGGATACGACCCGAGCTTCGGTGCCCGGCCGCTGAAGCGGGTCATCCAGCGCGAGATCAGCGATCCGGCCGCCGTGCTCATCCTCGAGGGCAAGGTCGGCGACGGCGACACCGTCACCGTCGACGTGGTCGACGGCCGGCTCACCCTCCAGAGCTGACCTGCTCGTCCCCGAGGCCCGACAAGATCGGGTCAAGGTCATCGCGGACCGTCGACACCGGCTCCACACCGGCCGCCACCTGCTCGACAGCACGGGCAGGTGGCGGACGGTCAGGGCAAACCCACGAGTGTCACCCAGTGACGAGAGGCCGGTGTCGAATGGCCCGATTCGAGACGCCCAGCACGTTCGCCGCCAACGGCGTGAGCGATCCGATGCTCGCCCATGCGCACGCGATCGTCGACGCCGCGGCACGGCTCACCCCGTTGTCGCACAGCGCGACCCAGCTGATCGAGCTGAACTCCTCGCCGAACGTGTCGACGACCGCGATCGTCGACGTGATCGCGAACGACCAGGTGCTGGCGGCATCGCTGCTGCGCGAGGCGAACTCCGCCGCGTCGGCCGCGGCCGAGCCGATCAGCACCGTCGACGTCGCCGTCGTGCGACTCGGCATGGCACGTGTGATGTCGTCGGCCGTGCGCCTGTCGCTGTCGAAGCAGATGGTCACAGCCGTCGACCAGTACGGCCTCTCCGACGGCGAGCTCGGCCTGCTCTCGATCACCGGGTCGATCGCCGCCGAGCTCGTGCGCGAGCAGGCCAAGGTGACGATGCGCCCGGAGCTCACCACGGCAGCGCTGCTGCGCGACATCGGCATGCTGGTACTGGCCACGTTCCTCGACTCGCCGCACAAGTTGCTGCTCGACGTGGTGCGCGAGTCGGGCACCGCGCTCGCCGAAGGCGAACGGATGGTCCTCGACGCGAACCACGGCGAGGCGGGCGGCCTGCTCTGCCAGCAGTGGCGCCTCCCCGAGCCGGTCCGGCTCGGCGTGCAGTACCACCACGATCCGTTCGAGTGCGACGATCCGATCGCCCACGGCGTGTTCCTCGCCGATGCGATCGCACACCAGGTGGCGCTGCGCACCGGTGGTGGCTGGTCGCACTCGACCCCGGACGCGGAGGCGATGGCGGCATCGGCCGAGGCCATCTCGTTCGACCTGTCGCATCTCGACGGCCTCGTCGACGCGACGATCTTCCGCTTCGAGTCCCGCAACACCGGACTCTCGCTCACCTCCGTCTGACCCGGCTCGCGGCGTCGCCCACCGGTGCTCGCGGCCGGGCGCTGCGCTCGACCGCAAGCGACGCGTGCTGCGTAGTGTCGGCGGCGATGGATCCCGACGGCCCGTGGTCGAGCTTCGAGCCGCTCGGCGTGGCCGACGGACCCGACGCACCGCCACCGCGGGCGGTGATCGACCCCGATGTGGGCCGCAGCTGGCTCCGCCGTATGTGGCCGCTGCTCGCAGCGAGACGGGTCAGGTTCTTCGGCGCCTTGCTCGCCGCGCTGGTGGCCATGGTCGCCGGCGTGCTCATCCCGCGGATCACGATGGACGCGATCGACCAGGGGTTGCGCGAGCGCAGCCGGGCGCTCGAGGACTTCGTGTGGATGCTGGCCGCCGTCGCCCTGCTCCGCGCCGTGCTCACGTACTGGTACCGCTCGACGCTGTACACCGTCGCGTACGACCTCGAGAGCGACCTGCGCTCCACGATGTTCGGCCACCTCACCAGGCTCGACTTCGCGTTCTACGACCGGGTGCAGGCGGGCCAACTGATCTCGCGCGCCAACTCCGACATCCGCTCGGTGCAGATGTTCCTCACGTTCGCCCCGTTGATCTCGCTCAACCTGGTGAGCTTCGTGGTCGCGCTGGTGCTGATGCTGTCGATCCACGTCGGCCTCACCTTGGTGGCGGTCGCGACATTGCCGTTCACCTACCTCACCGGGGCGAAGCTGCGGAACATCTCGTTCCCGATGAGCTGGATCGTGCAGGGCCGCCAGGCCGAGATCACCACGATCGTCGACGAGAACATCCAGGGCGTCCGTGTGGTGAAGGGCTTCGCCGCTGAGGAACGCGAGCTCCGCAAGCTGGCCACCGCAGCCACCCGGCTGCGGTGGGCGAACGTGAAGCAGAACGACGCCCGGGCGATCTGGGGACCGCTCACGGAGAACCTGCCGCGCCTCGGCCTGGCCGGCGTGTTGCTCTACGGCGGGGTGCTCGCGATCGACGGCGACGTGACCATCGGCGCGATCGTCGCGTTCAACGCCTACGTCGTCCTGCTGCAGGCGCCGTTCCGCTTCCTGAGCTTCATCCTGATCCTGGCCCAGCGCGCGGCCGCGTCGGCCGGGCGCATCTTCGAGGTGCTCGACGAGCGCGCCACGGTGAGGGATCGGCCGGGCGCCGTCGACCTCGTCGATCCCGCCGGTGCGATCGACATCGAGGGCGTCACGTTCGCCTACGGCTCGGGCGACCCGGTGCTGCGCGACTTCAGCCTCCAGGTGGCGCCCGGTGAGACGGTGGCGATCGTCGGACGGACGGGGAGCGGCAAGAGCACCGTCGCGCGGCTGCTCACCCGGTTCTACGACGTGTCGGCGGGCAGCGTTCGCCTCGACGGCCACGACGTGCGCGACCTCACCCTGGCGAGCGTGCGCCACCACGTGGGCCTGGTGCTCGACGACCCCTTCCTGTTCTCGGCGTCGATCCACGACAACATCGCCTACGCCCGACCCGATGCGTCGCGGGCCGACGTCGAGCGCGCCGCACGTGCGGCGCAGGCCGACGAGTTCGTGCGCGAGCTCGGCGAGGGGTACGACGCCGTGGTGGGCGAGCGGGGCTACGACCTGTCGGGTGGCCAACGCCAGCGCATCTCCATCGCCCGCACGCTGCTCGCCGACCCGGCGGTGCTCGTGCTCGACGACGCGACGTCCGCGATCGACGTGCACGTGGAGCAGCAGATCCACGCCGCGTTGCACGAGCAGCTCGGTACCCGCACGACCATCCTGATCGCGCATCGGCTCTCCACGATCGCGTTGGCCGATCGGGTGGTGCTGATCGACGAGGGTCGGGTGATCGCCGACGGTACGCACAGCGAGCTGATGGCGACCGAGCCGCGCTATGCGGCGGTGCTCGCCCAGGTGACCCGCGCCGACGAGACGCCGGTGGTGGGCGAATGATGTTCGGACCGGGCGGTGGCGGCTTCGGGCCGGGCGGAGCGCAGACGAGCGCTGCCGCGGGACTGCCCTTCGCCGGCGTGCCGGCGGAGTTGCGTGAGCGGGCGGAGGCGATCCTCGCGACCGAACCGATACACCCGCCGTCGACCGTTCGGTTCGAGGCGGTCACCACCGATCGGCACCCGTTCACGCTCCGCCGCTTCCTCGGCGGCCACCGGTGGGGCCTCATGATCGCGTTCGTCCTCGTCGTGCTCGAGACCGTGGCCCTGCAGGCCGGCGGCGTGTTGACGCAGCGAGGCATCGACCAGGGGATCACCCCGGGCGACACCGGCGTGGTCGTCCTCGTGGCCCTGCTGTACGTCGCCTCGGTGATCGTGGCGTCCGTCGCCGGCGGGTGGCGGGTGGCGTTCACGGGTCGACTCGGCGAGAAGCTGCTGTACGAGCTCCGGCTGCGGGTGTTCTCGCACCTGCAACGCCTGTCGATCGACTTCTACACCGACGAGCGCGCCGGTCGACTGCTCACCCGGATGACGAGCGACATCGACGCGCTGCAACAGCTCTTCCAGGACGGACTCGTCAACCTGGCCGTGCAGGCGCTCACGGTGCTCGTCGTCACGGCGATCCTGTTCTCGCTCGAACCGACGCTGGCCGCGATCACGGTCGGCGTGGTGGTTCCGGCGCTCACGCTCATGACCCTCTGGTACCGGTCGGCCTCCGACCGCTCGTACGCCGCGGTGCGGGAGCGGATCGCGGACGTGTTGGCCGATCTGAGCGAGACGCTCCAGGGGGTGCGCCTGGTGACGGCGTTCAACCGGCGGCGCCACAACGTCGTGAGCCACCGGCGGATCGTGCGGCGCTACCGCGACGCCAACGTGGTCACCGCTCGGCAGGGCGCCGTCTACGGCCCGGCCGCCGACCTGCTCGGCGCGCTCGCCCAGGTCGTGATCGTGCTGGTGGGCGGCCGCATGGTGCTGCGCGGCGACCTGTCGATCGGCACCCTGGCGGCGTTCGTCCTCTACCTCACTGCCTTCTTCGCGCCGATCCAGCAGCTCGTGCAGCTCTACTCCACCTATCAGTCGGGCCAGGCCGCTGTCGGCAAGCTGCGCGAGCTGCTCGCGACCGAACCGACCGTGGTCGAGCGGCCCGATGCCGGCGACCTCCCGCCGATCGATGGTCGGGTCGAGCTCCGCGACGTCGCGTTCGGGTATCGACCCGACGTGCCGGTGCTGCGCGACGTGACGTTGACGATCGAGCCGGGCGAGACGTTCGCACTCGTGGGCGCGACCGGCTCGGGCAAGTCGACGATCGCCAAGCTCGTCACCCGCTTCCACGATCCGACCGCCGGGGTCGTCGCGATCGACGGCCACGACCTGCGCGACGTCACGCTCGCGTCGCTGCATCGCCAGCTCGGCGTCGTGCCGCAGGAGCCGTTCCTCTTCGCCGCGTCGCTGCGCCACAACGTCTCGTTCGGTCGGCCCGACGCGAGCGATGACGACGTGCTCGATGCATGTCGCGCGGTCGGTCTCGGGGAACTCGTCGATCGGCTGCCCGAGGGGCTCGACACGTTCGTGCACGAGCGCGGCGTGTCGTTGTCGAGCGGGGAACGTCAACTGCTCGCGCTGGCGCGCGCGTTCCTCGCCCGGCCCCGTGTCCTGGTGCTGGACGAGGCGACGTCGAGCCTCGATCTCGAGAGCGAGACCGTGGTCGAGCGAGCGCTCGACGCCGTGCTCGAGGGCCGGACCGCGATCGTCATCGCCCACCGGTTGGCGACGGCGATGCGTGCCGATCGGATCGCCGTCGTCGACGCGGGACGGATCGTCGAGCTCGGCACGCCGCAGGAGCTGCGCGACCTCGGTGGGCGCTGGGCGTCGATGGAGGCCACCTGGCACCGCCACGCAGGGACGGACTGACCGCACCGATCACCACGCAGAGTGTGCGGGTGTGCCGATTGACCAAGCCCTGATGAACTCTTCTGGCGCGATCCCTGAAGTTCCCGGCTCCGCGGCCGATACCCACACGAGACCCTTTCGCCGATGGGTCCACCGGGTGATCGCAGGGAGAGCACCGTGCCCGTTCAAGCCGAGATCGAACATCTGTTGCGCAGGACCGAGTTCGTGGCACGGCCGGCCCGCGTGGTCGAGCTCATGGCGCTGTCGACGCTTGCCGACGCGGTGAACAACGTCCTCGACTTCACCCCGAACGCGAACCCCCAGCTTCGACCCGACCTGGTGACGCACAACAGCAACGACTCGTTCAATCAGCGTCTCGCCGCGTTCCACTGGTGGCTCGACATGATGGCGACGCGGCCGAGGCCGCTGCAGGAGAAGATGACCCTGTTCTGGCACGGCCACTTCGTGAGCGAGTGGGACGTGGTGGGTCGTACCGACCAGATGATGGCGCAGAACCAGCTGTTCCGCGACAACGCGGTCGGTGACTTCCGAGCGTTGACCCATGCGATGTCGCTGCAGCCGGCGATGCTCATCTACCTGTCGAACGGCGTGAACGTGAAGGGTTCACCGAACCAGAACTTCGCCCGCGAGCTCTTGGAACTGTTCACGCTCGGCATCGGCAACTACCTCGAGGACGACGTCGCGGAGACGGCCCGCGCCTGGACGGGGCACAACTACAACGGCACCTCGCGCCAGTACGAGTTCCGGACGAACAGCCACGACTACGGCGACAAGACGATCTTCGGGACTCGTCGCAACTGGAACGGCCCGGAGGTCATCGACGAGATCCTCGTGTCGAACGCCGGCAAGCGCCTGATCGCGGCGAAGTTCATCGCTCGGAAGCTGTGGGAGTACTTCGCGTACCTCGACCCGGCCCAGAACATCGTCGACGACCTCGCGGCAGTGTTTCTGGCCAACAACCTGTCGGTACTCGAGCTGCTCCGTGCTCTGTTCAACCGCAGTGAGTTCTACTCGGCGACTGCTGCGCAGGGTCTGGTGCGCACCCCCACGGAATGGGTGGTGGCACTGCTCGTGCAGACCGGACTGTCGTCGGCGACGATCAAGGTCTGGGACTACGGAGAGAGCATGGGCCAACGGATCTTCGATCCGCCCAACGTCGCCGGCTGGAAG
The DNA here is from genome assembly GCA_963169665.1 of Actinomycetota bacterium. GTDB lineage: Bacteria > Actinomycetota > Acidimicrobiia > Acidimicrobiales > Ilumatobacteraceae > VFMC01. The sequence continues at coordinate 47,408 of CAUJET010000153.1, forward strand.
GCGAACTCGTACTGGATGACCACGAGCGCTGTGAGCGGACGGGCCAACCTCGCGAAGAAGGTGGCGTCACTCCTGCGGCTCAACGGCGGCTTCGACAACCTGATCACCATGTCGGTCGCGCAGTCGGTCGACCACGTCGCGGCCTACTTCGGCATCACGCTGTCGTCGCCCACGCGCCAGGCGCTGATCGACGCTCACCAGGCGGAACGTGTGGCCGGCAACGGCAGCAACAGCAAGGCGATCACGAACCTGCTGGTGATGACGATGCTGACCGCCGAGATGAACGTGTCGAGCACATGAACGCCCCCGTCGCCGTCACCGTGTCGCCCACGGCCGTCTCCCCGGCGATCCCCACCGCGATCCCCACCGCGATCCCCACGAGGAAGGTCTGACCGTGCTCGATCCCGACATCTCCACCGAGGACGCCCTGCACCTGTTGTCGCGCCCCGATCTCGACGACGAGCCCATCGGTCCGAAGGGCTGGACTCGTCGTACCTTCCTGCAGGCGATCGGGGCTGGTGTGTTCGGCGGCGCTGCCGTCGGCACGATCGCGGGCGAGTTCTTCGGTGGCGACATCCCCGAGGCCTGGGCGGGCACCCCGATCGGTGCCAACGACGGCATCGTCGTCGTCGTCACCCTCTACGGCGGCTCCGACGGCCTGAACACCTTCGTGCCCTTCGGTGATGGCAACTACTACACCCGCCGCGCCAACATCGCGATCCCGCAGCATCAAGTACTCGCGGTGAACGGCAGCGTGGGATTCGCCCCTCAGCTCACCTACCTGAAGACGCTGTACGACGCCGGTCAGGTTGCCGCGATCCAGGGCACCGGCTACGCGAACCCCGACCTGTCGCACTTCACCTCGATGGCGATCTGGATGAGTGGTCGCTTCGGCAGCGGCCCGCCGTCGACGGGCTGGCTCGGGCGCTGGCTCGACGGCCAGCCCGCCGGCGTCGCAGATCTCGCTGCCGCATCGCTCGACTCCTCCGTACCGCTGCACATGCAGGGCGCAGTGCGGCGAGCGGCGGGCATCCCGCCGAACGGTGGCATGTTCGGCTTCGACAACCAACCGTCCGACCAGCGGATGTACGCCGGCTTGCGTGCGATGTCGAATGCGAGCGGCGGCCGTGGCGCGCTGTTCGACGCGTTCAATGCGACGATGCGCCGTCAGCTCGACCTCGCCAAAGAGGTCGCACCTGCGTTCAGGACCGCACTGCCCGGCGGCGGCGAACTGACGCGTGAACTCACGATCGCGGCCCGTCTCATCAACGCCAACATGGGGCTGCGCGTGTTCGACGTCTCCCGCGGTGGCTTCGACACCCACGACAACCAGAACGCCGCGCTGCCCGGGCTGCTCGTCGACCTCAACGCTGGTCTGCAGGCGTTCTTCGCGACGCTGCAGCCGCAATGGCAGAACCGGGTGACGCTGTTGGTGATGAGCGAGTTCGGCCGCACCCCTGGCTCGAACAATTCGGGCGGCACCGATCACGGCACCTCGAACACGTCGTTCGTGATCGGCACCAACGTCCGCGGGGGACTGTACGGACAGATGCCGTCACTCACCTCGCTCGACCGGAACGGCCGGATGCTCTCCTACGTCGACTTCCGCTGGATCTATGGATCGCTGCTCGACGGTTGGTTGGGTGGCGGGGCGAGCACGATCCTGAACGGCGGCTACGAGAACCTCGGGCTGTTCCACGCCGGGCCGGGTGGGGCCTCGCCGAACGTGACCCCGGTGGTCCTCGGCCCATCGGTCGCGAGCGGCTTCGTGCCGACCGCACCGCAGCGCGTCTTCGACACACGCGACGGCACTGGTGGTCGGTCGTCGCCGGTCGGCGAGGGCGAGTCGTGGGCGTTCCCGCTCGCCGGCCAGTACGGCATCCCCACCGATGCGACCGCGGTGGCGCTCAACCTGACCGCGGTCGACGCGACCGCGGCCACCTACGTCTCGGTGTGGCCGGGTGGCACGGTCAAGCCGTTCACCGCCAACCTCAACCCGGTACCGGGCATGGCGGTGCCGAACCTGGTGATCGGTCAGCTGGGGCCTGCCGGCACGCTGAGCTTCTACAACAACTCCGGCAGTGTGAACTTGGTGGCCGACGTGGTCGGCTGGTTCACGCCTTCGAGCAGCCTGCGCCTCCGTGCCCTCACCCCGGCGCGGCTGCTCGACACCCGCGACGGCACGGGCGACGTGTTCGGAGCGGTGGCCGGTGGTACCGCGGTGAACCTGAAGGTCACGGATCGGGGTGGCGTTCCGGCGAATGCGAAGGCGGTGGCCTTGAACGTCACGGTCACCGAACCCACGAACGGCAGCTTCCTCACCGTGTTCCCGGCGGGCGACCCCCGGCCGCTCGCGTCGAGCGTGAACATGGTGCCCGGCCAGACGGTGCCGAACATGGTGTTCGCCCGCGTCGGCACCGACGGCAAGGTGAGCATCTACAACAACTCCGGCACTGCCCATGTCGTGGTCGACGTGGTCGCAGCCTTCGCGGACAATGCCCCGGGTCGACTGGTCGCGGTGCAGCCCGCTCGCGTGCTCGACACGCGCGAGGGCATCGGCTCGGTGGCGGCGAAGGTGGGGCAGGACACGCTGGTGCTGAAGCTCACCGGTCAGGCGGGTATCCCGGGTTCGGGCGTGAGCGCAGTGCTCATGAACGTCACGGCGGTCACGCCCGACAGCGACACCTTCATCACCGTGTACCCGACCGGTGGTGACCGCCCGCTCGCGTCGAACCTCAACGTGGTGGCGGGCCAGGTGATCCCGAACATGGTCCTCGCCAGGGTCGGGACCGACGGTGCCGTCGCGTTCTTCAACAACCAAGGATCGGTGGACCTCGTCGCCGACGTGATGGGCTACTTCACCAGCTGATCGGTGCCGGTGTGCGGTTCAGCGGTCGGGTTCAGCCGGCGGGTTCAGCGGGGCGAGGTGTCGGCCACGAACGAGATGGCATTGGCGATGAGCCGGCGCACGTGGGGGTCGGCGTAGCTGCTCGGGCCGTCGCCCGGCTGCAGGTACACCACCGACGACCGCTCCACGACGTGCGCCCAACCGACCAGATCGGGCCCGGCGGGGTGCGACCACCCGGCGCGTGAGTCGCGACGGCCACGGATCGCCTCGTCCGCGGAGAAGAAATGGTCCTCGGTCATCGGGAAGGTGGTGCGCAGCAACGGCGTCACGCCCTGCGCCACCGGGGGGATGAGGTACAGCTCGTCGTGGAGGTCGAACGTCGCTGGCAGCCCGGCGCACACCGGATGGTCCGGCGCGAGCACCTCGACGGTGTGGTCGACCTCGAGCAGGTAGCCGGAGTCGGGCCAGTGCTCGCCCCACAGGTCGCCCGCCGCATAGTGGAACCGCGCGCCGACGATCTCGGCGTAGCGGTGCCACGTCGGCCACGAGGCCATCGCGTGGTGGAGGAACACCATCCCCACGCCGGCCTGCAGCAGAGCCTCGAAGCCGGCGACCAGATCGGCGCTCGGCGCGACCAGGTCGAGGGGCGGATCGGCACGGGTGAACGCGAGCCCGGGCATGTCGTAGAACACGATCGCGTCGACGCCGTCGAGCGTGGCGCCGGCGAGCCGATCGGGATGCAGCCGCGACTGCGCCTCCGGGTGCTCGACGTGCTCGTAGACGATCTCGCCGGCCGCGGCCATGGCGTCGAACACGGCGAGGAACGGCTCGCGTTCGAAGGGATGGCCCTTGGTGACGAGCAGCACCCGTCGGGTCGGCGTTGCGCCGGCGCTCATGCGGCGGCCCGCCCACCACGGGCGACGCGCCAGGCGAGCCAGAACAGCGGCAGCTGGAACGGCAGGCGCAACCACGCGGCCGCCGCCGAGTCGAACGGCGGGTCCATGTCCTTCATGCCCCCGTCGAGCGCGGCCTGGATGTTGGCCGGGTAGACCCCGACGAAGGTGGCGAGGGCGAACCAGCCGCCGAACCTCCGTGTGCGCGGCACGGCCACCAGCACGGCCGCCGCGAGCTCGACGACGCCACTCAGGTACGTGGTGAGCCGGGCCGAGCCAGGCATCCAGCGCGGCACGAGCGGATCGAAGAAGTCGGGCTTGGCGAAGTGGGCGATGCCGGCGCTGCCGAGGATCGCGATCAGCGCGACGGCTGCGGCCGAAGGACGGGTGGGGCGCATGACCCCGAACCGTACGTGCGGTGGCCCGACCTCGCCCGATCGTGCGGTCGGGCCAGGCCGGGGCGAGGGTCAGGCCTTGCGGTACTTGGCGATCGCGAGCGGTGCCATCACCGCCATGATGCCGAGCGACCAGAGCAGCGACGCCGTCACCGGGCCCGAGGTCGGCCCGCCGAGCATCAATGCGCGCACCGCCTCGGTCGTCTTGCTGAGCGGCTGGCGCCGGGCCCACCACTCCAACCAACCGGGCATGGAGGACGGGTCGACGAACGCGCTCGACGCGAACGTGAGCGGTGCGAGCAGCGGGAACGCCGCTGCCTGCGCGGCCTCGCCGTTGGGCACGCTCAGTCCGATGAAGACGAAGATCGATGCGAGCGCCACACCGAAGAACACGAGCACGGCGATGCCGGCGATCACGGCGAGCAGGTTGGTGTGCGTGCGGAAGCCGACGAGGAGACCGATGAGCACCATCAGCACGACGATGACGGTGTTGCGCACCGTGTCGGCGAGCACACGGCCACCGAGCACGGCGGCGCGGGACATCGGCAGCGAACGCAGCCGCTCGAGCAGGCCCTTGCCCTTGTCCTCGGCCAGGCCGACGGCGGTGTTGATGGCTCCGAACGACACGGTCTGGGCGAAGATGCCCGGCATCAGGTAGTCGACGTAGTCCTGGCCGGGGATCTGGATCGCACCGCCGAACACGTAGCGGAACATGAAGACGAAGATCACCGGCTGCACCAACGAGAACACGAGCACCTGGGGCACGCGTCGCATCGCGGTGAGGTTGCGGCCGGTCATCGCGATGGTGTCGCGGATCGCCCAGCCGAGGCCGCCGTCGGAGGTGCCGACGGCCGGGTCGAAGGTGGGTCGACCGGGAGAGGCGGTGGCGGTCATGCTCGTGCTCCGTTGGTGCCGGTGAGGCTGATGAAGACGTCGTCGAGGGTGGGCTCGTGGAGGTCGATGCGGCCGACCTCGAGCTCGTGGCCGTGGAGCAGGTTGAGCACGTCGCGCACGGTCGATGCACCGCCGCGGAGGGGGATCGACACCACCGAGTCGTCCGTCGTCGAGCGCGACGCCCCGAAGTCGGCGAGTGCGTCAGCGGCGCGCACAGCGAGGTCCGACTGCCGGAACGACAGCGCCACGGTCGTCTCACCGAGCGTCGACTTCAACTCGGCGGCGGTGCCCTCTGCGACCACGAGACCGTGATCGATCACGACGATGCGGTCGGCGAGGCGGTCGGCCTCCTCGAGGTACTGGGTGGTGAGCAGCACGGTGGTGCCGTCGGACACCAGCGACGAGATGACGTCCCACAGGTCCTGCCGGCTCGCCGGGTCGAGTCCGGTGGTCGGCTCGTCGAGTAGGAGCACCGGCGGGTGGGTGACGAGCGCGGCGGCGAGGTCGAGCCGTCGGCGCATGCCGCCGGAGTAGGTGCGAACGGGGCGGTGCGCGGCATCGGTGAGATGGAACTGCTCGAGCAGTTCGGCCGAGCGCCCGGCGGCCACCGCCTTGGCGAGATGGTTGAGACGCCCGACGAGGGTGAGGTTCTCGTGACCCGTGAGGTTCTCGTCGACGGCCGCGTACTGGCCGGCGAGCCCGATGCGGCGGCGCACCTCGTGCGGGTGGGCCACGACGTCGACGCCGGCGACCTCGGCGCGGCCCGACGTGGGCTTGAGGATGGTGGTGAGGATGCGGACGGCGGTGGTCTTGCCGGCGCCGTTCGGGCCGAGCAGCCCGAGGACGGTGCCGGTGGGCACCTCGAACGACACGCCCTGGAGCGCGTGGACGTCGCCGTAGTGCTTCACCAGCGAGTCGGCGATGATCGCCGAGCCGGTGGCAGGGGGATGGGAGGACATGTGGTTCACGCTAACCGATTGTTGAGTCTTGTCAAATGAGTTTCGTCAAATGTCCTGCGAGATGAAGTTCATGGGGCCGCTTCGCTACCATGACGGCATGGCGCGGCCCGAGTCATCGCACGACGACCTCCTCTGGTCGCGCATGATGACGCTCTTCGCGTCGGCGCGCGACTCGATGTTCTCGCTGCTGCTGCGTCACGACCTCACCCCGCCACACGGATTCGCGCTCACCCTGCTCCACGAGGGGCCGATGCGCATGAGCGACATGGCCGCCCGGATGACGTGCGACGCCTCGTACATCACGTCCGTGGTCGACCGCCTCGAGGAGACCGGCCTCGCCGAACGGCGGACGAGCCCCACCGATCGACGGGTGAAGGAGATCGCCCTCACCCCGGCGGGTGAGCGGGTGGCGAGCGAGGTGCGCCACACGATGACCGCACCGCCGGCCGCGATCGAGCGGCTCTCCGTGGCCGAGCGACGCACGCTCGCCGCGCTGATGGCGAAGGTGGTGCCCGACGACGAGGTCGTGGCCGACGCGTTCCGAATCCCGCCGCCGCGCGTCTGACCCGTCTGGCAGCATCGAGGGATGAGACCGGCCGGGCCGGCTCGTCCATCCGTTGCCATGACCGTCTTCCGCCGCCTCCTCGCCAACGCCCTCGTCGGGGGCGTCATGAGCAGCTTCCTCTGGTTCGCGCTCACGTTCTGGACCTACCTCGAGACGCGGTCGGTGATCGCCACCTCGGTGATCGGCGGTGCGTACGCGATCGCCTCGGCACTGTTCGGGATGGTGTTCGGCACGTTCGTCGACCGGCATCGCAAGCACACCGCGATGGTGGTGGCCTCGGTGTCGAGCCTGGCCTGCTTCGCCGTGGCGACGGTCGTCTACGCCGTCGCCCCCGACGACGACGTGCACCGGCTCGGCGCCCCGTGGTTCTGGCTGCTCGTCGCACTGGTGCTGGCCGGATCGGTGGTCGGCAACCTGCGTGCGATCGCGCTGTCGACGTGCGTCACCCTGCTCGTCCCGGAGGACGAGCGCGACCGTGCGAACGGCATGATCGGCGCGACCATGGGCGTGTCGTTCACGATCACGTCGGTCTTCAGCGGCCTGGCGATCGGACAGCTCGGCATGGGGTGGGCGCTCGTCCTGGCCACGCTCGCGAGCGTCGGGGCGACGGCGCACCTGCTCACCATCCGGGTGCCCGAGGACCAGCCGGCACCCGCCGGCGAGCACGAGCCGATGATCGACGTCCGTGGCGCACTCACCGCGATCCGACAGGTACCGGGCCTGCTCGGCCTCATCGGCTTCGCGGCGTGCAACAACCTGCTGGGCGGCGTGTTCATGTCGCTGATGGACGCCTACGGGCTGGAGATCGTCTCCGTCGAGACCTGGGGCATCCTCTTCGCCGTGCTCAGCCTCGGCTTCATCGTCGGCGGCCTTGCCGTGTCGAAGCGCGGGCTCGGATCGCGTCCGCTTCGTGTCGCCCTCGTGTGCAACCTCGTGAACTGGGTCGTGTGCAGCCTGTTCACCGTCCAGACATCGATCGTGTTGCTGTCGGTCGGCATGTTCGTGTGGTTGGTGCTGATGCCGGTCATCGAGGCCGCGGAACAGACCGTGTTGCAGAAGGTGGTGCCGTTCGAGCAACAAGGCCGCGTGTTCGGCTTCGCTCAGACGATCGAGAACGCCGCATCGCCCGTGACCGCGCTGGCGATCGGACCGATCGCCCAGTTGTGGGTGATCCCGTTCATGACCGACGGTGCCGGTGCCGATTCGATCGGCGACTGGTTCGGCACCGGGCCCGCTCGCGGGATCGCACTCATCTTCACCGTCGCCGGCCTGATCGGGATCGTGGTGACGGCGCTCGCGGCCGGGTCGCGCTGGTACCGGGCGATCAGTCGCGCGGCGGTGGCGGCCGAGCCGGCGCCCGCCTGATCGACCGCGGCGGGCGGTTCAGCGGGCGAGACGTTCGCGGATCGCGTTGCCGTGCGCCGGGAAACCCTCGTGGTCGGCGAGGGCGAGGATCGACGGAGCCATGCGGGTGAGCGCCCGCTCGTCGGCACGGGCCACGGCGGTCCGCTTCAGGAACGCCTCGGCGGTGATGCCCGACGACACCTCCGCGAACCCGCTCGTGGGCAGCGACGCCGGGCAGCCGATGACGAAGTTCGCCGCGCTGAAGGGGGTGTGCTGGCCGATGAGGATCTCGCCCGCGTCGGTGAGCAGCGAGAGCGTCTCGTCCTCGACCGCCGCTGCCACGGCCAGCTGCAGGTGCTCGGGCGCGTACGCGTTCGACACGGCCGCGGCGGTGGCGAGGTCGTCGACGAGCACGCACCCACCGTTCACGCCGAGCGACGCCCGGGCGGCCTCGGCTCGCACGACCGGGAGCGCCGCGAGCTGGCGCTCGAGCTCGACGTCGACACGATCGGCCAGGTCGGACGAGGTGGTGATGAGCACGACAGCGGAGTCGGTGCCGTGCTCGGCCTCGATGAGCAGATCGGCGGCGAGGCGGAGCGGGTCGGCGCTCGCGTCGGCGATCACCACGCTCTCGGTGGGGCCGAGCAGCATCATCGTGGCCACTCCGTGGCGCTGCATCTCCACCTGGGCGCAGGTGACCGCCGGCGACCCGGGCCCCACGACCTTGCGCACCTTCGGGATCGACTCCGTGCCGAAGCCCAGCGCCGCCACACCCGCCGGGCCGTTCACGCGGAAGACGTCGGTGATGCCGAGCTTGCGGCACACGGTGAGCACCGCCGGATCGACCTCGCCTGCACCGCCCGGCACCGGCGGCACGACGAGCGCGATCCGCGGGACGCCTGCGACGACCGCCGGCACGCCGAGCTGGTACGCCACGCTCGGGTACGAGGCCTTGCCGCTCGGCACGAACAGACCTGCCGACGTGATCGGCGTGACCTTCTCGCCGACGACGAGGCCGGGCTCGCTCTCGAACGACCAGTCGGAGGCGCGGCGAACCAAGTGCTCGTTGAAGGCGCGGAGGTGTGCGATCGCATCGTCGATCGCGGCGTCGACCTCCGGGGACACGTTCGCCGCCTCGATCTCGTCGGGCCCGACCCGGAGCTGGTCGGGGGTGAGCTCGATCCGATCGAAGCGGGCCAGTGCTCGACAGACCGCGGCGTCACCGTCGGTGCGGACGTCGTCGATCAGCTCGGCGATCGAGCGTCGCAGCTCCGGGTCGAAGATCTCGTCGAGGCCGCGGTGCAACAGCGCGCCCCGATCGCCTGCCGACATCTCGGCCCATCGCATCCGTCGCATCACACCGGTCGTGCTCATGAGACCCGACGGTAGCGGCGAGTCAGGCGGCAGCGCCCTCCGCCGCCGCAGCGAGCCGTTCCAGCGTGCGCTCCATGCCGGTGCGGTTGTGGGAGACCCGGTCGGCCACCCCGCTCAACGGTTTGCCGAGCCGGCGCACCAGCCCGCCCCGCTGGTCGACCCACGTCTCCGTGACCGTGCACGTCGAGGCACCCTCACGGCCCTGTCCGCCCTCGATCTCCGGCTCGATCCGGTACGACCAGTGCGCCACCTTGAACGGACCCGCCGTCACCGCGAAGCCGAACGTGCGGTCGGGCTCGCACTCGTCGACGGTGCACACGGTCGACCAGGTCTTGCGCCCGTTGCGGTTCTTGCCCGAGAAGCGGGCGCCGAGGGTGGGCCCGTTCGCACCCTTCTTCCACGTGGCCGAGGTGGTCTCGGGCGACCACTCGCCCATGCGGGTCACGTCGCTCACCATCCGCCAGATGGTCGACGCCGGGGCGGCGATCCGTCGGGTCACGTCCACCTGGGTGTCTGCCATGGGTCGACGCTACTCCCACGTCGCGGGGCCCGGCCACACTCGGGCCTCGAGCGGACCCTGCCGCGAACCACCTGCACCAGCTAGGCTCGGCACACGTTCCGGAACACCCGGATCACCGAGAGCGGGCGTGCACCACGTCCAGCGTGTGAGGAGCGTTCTATGCCGGTCACCGTCGTCGTCGGCGCCCAATGGGGCGACGAGGGCAAGGCCAAGGTCATCGACCTGCTGTCGAAGGAGCACAGCTACGTCGTCCGCTACCAGGGTGGCCACAACGCCGGCCACACGGTGGTCGTCGGTGACGAGCGCTACGCCCTGCAGCTCATCCCCAGCGGCATCCTCTACGACCACGTCGTGCCGGTGATCGCCAACGGTGTGGTCGTCGACATGCCGACGCTGTTCAACGAGGTCGACACCCTCGAGCGCCGGGGCATCTCGTGCGAGCGCCTCGTCGTCAGCAGTCACGCCCACCTGATCTTCCCGTGGCACCAGGCGTGGGATGCCCTGTTCGAGCAGGGCCGCGGCGACGCCAAGATCGGTACCACGCTCAAGGGCATCGGCCCGGCGTACGCGGACAAGGCCCGTCGCGTCGGCATCCGCGCCGGCGACGTGCTCGACCCGGCCGCGTTCGCGGCCACGGTCGCCGAACGCGCTGCCGTGGAGAGCGATGCGCTCGTGGCCGCAGGTGGCGACGCCCTCGACATCGACGCCCTCGTGGCCCAGTTCAGCGCCCTCGCGGCCCGGCTCGCGCCGTACATCGCCGACACCGTGAACGTGCTCCACGACGCGCTCGCCGGTGGACACCACGTGCTGCTCGAAGGTGCGCAGGCCACGTTCCTCGACCTCGACCACGGCACGTATCCGTACGTCACCTCGTCGAACCCGACGGCGGGCGGCGCCTGTGCCGGCACCGGTCTCGGCCCCCGCGACATCGACCGCATCGTCGGCATCACCAAGGCGTACACCACCCGCGTGGGCGCCGGCCCGTTCCCCACCGAGCTGCTCGACGTCGACGGCGATCGCCTCGTCGAGATCGGCCGTGAGTTCGGCACCGTCACCGGTCGGCGTCGACGTCCGGGCTGGATCGACTGCGTCATGCTCCGCCACGCGGTGAAGGTGAACTCGCTCACCGAACTGGCCCTCACCAAGCTCGACGTGCTCGACGGCTTCGACACGGTCAAGGTGTGTGTCGGCTACCGGGTGAACGGCGAGCGGCTGGCCCACTACCCCGACCGGGTCGACCTGCTCGGCCAGGTGGAGCCCGAGTACATCGAGCTGCCGGGCTGGAACCGTGAGCTGCGCAGCATGCGCCAACCGAGCGAGCTGCCCGCCGCCGCCCGTGCGTTCGTGCAGCTGGTGGAGGCCGAGGTCGGCGTGCCGATCACGGTCGTGGGCGTCGGCGCCGAGCGCGACGACTACCTGCACTGGGCGCCCACCGTCGGTGCCGAGGGATGATCCCCCGGTACACCACGCCGGAGATGGTGGCGGTCTTCTCCGACCCCGCCCGCTTCGGTCGCTGGCTCGAGATCGAACTGCTCGCCACCGAGGCCCACGTGGCCCTCGGCATCGTCCCGGCCGAACACGCGGCGGCCTGCCGCGCCGGCGCTCCCGTGGTCGACGAGGCGTTCGTCGCCGCCGTGAGCGAGCGTGAGCTCGTCACCGATCACGACGTCGCCGCGTTCGTCGACGTCGTGCAGGGCGCCATCGGCGCACCGGCCGGCGCGTGGATCCACTACGGACTCACCAGCAGCGACGTCGTCGACACGGCGTGGTGCTGGATGCTCCGCGACGCTGCCGACCTGCTGATCGATGCCTCGACGCAGTTGCTCGGCACGTTGGTGGAGATGGCCGAACGCCATCGCGACACCGTGATGATCGGCCGCACCCACGGTGTGCACGCCGAGCCGACGACCTTCGGCGCGAAGGTTGCCCTGTGGGCGCTGCAGGTGGGCCGTGATCGTGAGCGGCTGCGCGCCGCCCGCGAGACCGTGTCGGTCTGCAAGCTGAGCGGTGCCGTCGGCACCTACTCGAACATCGATCCCAGCGTCGAGCGCTACGTGGCCGAGCGGCTCGGGTTGCGGCCCGTGCCCGCCACCCAGGTGATCGCTCGCGATCGTCACGCCGAATACCTGTGGGCATGCGCAGCGGTCGGGTCGACGCTGGAGCTCATCGCAGTCGAGCTCCGGCACCTGCAGCGCACCGAGGTGCGCGAGGTACAGGAGGGTTTCAAGCCGGGCCAGAAGGGTTCGTCGGCGATGCCGCACAAGAAGAACCCGATCTCGGCCGAGACCATCAGCGGTCTGTCGCGCGTGTTGCGCGGCAATCTCCAGGCCGGCATGCAGAACGTCGCACTGTGGCACGAGCGCGACATCTCGCACAGTTCGGTCGAGCGGGTCGTGCTGCCCGACTCGTCGCAACTGGCGCACTATGTGATGCGTCGGGGGCAGAAGTTGTTGGCCGGACTCGTCGTCGACGGTGCGCGCATGCGGGCCAATCTGTACGCGAGCCACGGGCTGGTGTTCAGTCAAGGCGTGCTGCTCGCACTCGTGCAGGCGGGCCTCAGCCGTGACGACGCCTATCGCATCGTGCAGGGTGCGGCGATGCAGGCGTGGGACGAACAGACCGACTTCCGAACCCTGCTCGAGGCCGATCCGTCGGTCGCCGCGCTCGGTGGCGCGGCCCTCGACTCGGCGTTCGACCTCGACCGTTCGCTGCGCAACGTGGGCGCGGTGTTCGAGGCGCTCGCCGATCTCGACGTCTGAACGTGCTGGTGTCGGTGATCAGCCGGCGGCGCGGCTGATGCCAGCGGTCTTCAGCACCGACGCCTCGACGCCGACTTCGCGCCACGTGGCGTAGCTGATGCCTTGGCGCTGGCTGTAGGACTTGGCGACCTTCACGAACTCGGCCTCGAGTGCGGTCATGTCGATGCCGGCGCTCATCGTCTCCAATTCTTCGGAGAGATTCCGGCGTTCCTGGATGAGTCGCAGCTCGTCGAGAGGGTCGGCCATGGCGATCTCTTCGTCGATCTTCGCGAGGCGTGCCTTGATCGAATCCGGGGTGCGCTTGCGTCCGCGCTTGGGCTTGTTCGAACGCAGTGCATCCAGGTATTCACGCACGGCTCGACCCTCGGTTCGACCTGCGGCCATCGCTGCCTTGTGCTCGTCGCTGAGCGGATTCTTGGGACCCTTCTTTGCCATGTGCCGCAGCGTATCGATTGATTCGTTCGTCGTCTTGCATCGGTTTCATTGTCTCCAAATAGGTCGCTGCCATTGTCATGGGAACAGTCGCCGGCGTGGTGGCTCGCCCGACCCGATCCGCCGCCGGTGACCGGTGCCGTCAGGGCGTCCTCCGAGTAGCGTCACCGAGGTCATGGACCTCGGCGCACTGTTCGAACTCGCTCCTCACGGCCCCGACACCTTCGTCGGTGTCGGCCCTCGGTATCCGTGGGGTGGGCTGTTCGGCGGCCAGATCGTGGCTCAGGCGTTGCGGGCCGCGGCGGGCACCGTCGACCCCGAGCTCGAGCCGCACTCACTGCGCGCCTACTTCATCCGCCGGGGTGATCACACCGAGCCGATCAGGTTCGAGGTCGACCGGATCCGCAACGGGCGCAGCTTCTGCACCCGACGCGTGGTCGCTCGACAGGCGATCGGGGCGATCCTGAACCTGGAGGCGTCCTTCCAGCGTCCAGAGGCCACCACCGAGCTCCAGCCCATCGCGATGCCCGTCGGTCTCCCCGGCCCCGACGACTGCGAGGGCGATGTGTGGACCACGTCGTTCCAACGCCGCAGCGTGCCGGACGCCGCGCTCGCCGCGGCAGGCATCCTCCGAGCCGGTCGCACCGCGGTGTGGATGCGCGTCGCCGATCCCGTCGTCGACGACGACCTGGTCCACCGGTGCTGGCTCGCCTATCTCAGCGACGACGTGCCCACCGATTCGGTCCGGCGAGCGCTCGCCGAGCACGAGGGCATCACGGACATCGAGACCTGGTGGCAGGGCAGCTTCGCCGCCAGCCTCGATCACACCGTGTGGTTCCATCGCCCGGTGAAGGTGGACGAGTGGCATCTGTTCGACTTCTCCTGCCACCGCTACATCGGAGCCCGCGGTGTGTCGGTCGGGCACGTGTTCACCATCGACGGCGAACACGTCGCGACCGTGACTCAGGAGGTCCTGGTGCGCCGCAGTCGACCGGATGGCCGACCCGACGGCACGCCCTCGGCAGGGGAGTGACCTCGGCGGCGCCCGACTAGCGTCGGTCGCCGTGTCCGACGCTGCATCCCCCGATCTCCCGCCCCTCGACCCGGCCCGCCACGCGCTCCGCGAACACGTGCTGCGCCACAGCGTCCGGCGCGGTGACTTCACCCTGAAGTCGGGCGCGAAGAGCAGCTGGTTCCTCGACACCAAGCAGACCGCCTGCCGACCAGACGGCGTGCTGCTGATGGCAGACGTCGCCCTGTCGATCGTCCCGGCGGACGCCACCGCCATCGGCGGGCTCACCGTCGGCGCCGACCCGGTGGCCTACGCCGTCGCAGCGATCGGTGCCACCCGGGGGTGGTCGCTGAAGAGCTTCACGGTGCGCAAAGAGGCCAAGGACCACGGTGTCACGGGTCGCCTCGCCGGCGCGCTGGAACCGGGCGACCGGGTGGTCATCACCGAAGACACCGTCACCCGTGGCACGTCGATCATGGAAGCCGTCGAGGTCGTGCGTGCCTTCGGCGCCGAGCCCGTCATGATCACCGTGATCGTCGACCGGGGTGGCACGTGCGGCGCGATGGCTGAGGCGGCAGGGGTGCCGTTCGTGCCGATGCTCACCGCCGTCGACCTCGGGTTCGGGTTCGGGACCTGATCCGTCCGGAGGTTCCAGCCTCGTCGGGCGTCAGCTCCCGGCGACGGGGGCAGGCGCCTCGGCCGGTGCGCTGGTGGCCAGCAGCAGGGCGTCCTCGCTCGGCATCGGTCGACCGATGAGGTATCCCTGCACGAGCTGACAGCCGAGCGTGCGTAGCACCTCGAGTTCCGCGCCGGTCTCCACGCCCTCGGCGAGCACGACGTAGTCGAGCCCCTTCGCGAGGTCGACCATCGCCCGCACGATGCACTGGTCCTGGGTGGACGCTGCGATCTCGGCGACGAACTCGCGGTCGATCTTCACCATGTGCACCGGGTAGCGGCGCAGGTACGCGAGCGACGAGTAGCCGGTACCGAAGTCGTCGATCGCCACCCGGATGCCGGCGAGCTTCAGCTCGCGCAGGCGCTCGAGCGCCTTGTCCGGATCGTCGAGCAGCATCGTCTCGGTCATCTCCAGCACGAGCCAGTGCGGTGGCACGTCGTGGCGGCGGAGCGCGTCGCGCACCCGGCCGAGCAGGTGCGGCGACTGGAGCTCACGGCCCGAGATGTTCACGTGTACGACGAGCGGCTCCCGTCCGTGCGCGATCCGTTCGCGGTTCCACGTCGCCACGTCACGGCAGGCGAGGTCGAGCATGCGGTCGCCGAGCGCCTGGATCAGGCCGGTCTCCTCGGCGACGGGGACGAAGCGGTCGGGACGGACGTCGCCGAGCACCGGGTGCACCCATCGTGCGAGCGCCTCGAACCCGACGAGCTCGTCGTCGTCGGCGCGCTTCACCGGTTGGTAGGCGACGCTCAGCTCACGCCGCGCGATCGCACTGCGCAGGCCGCGCTCGAGCAGCACGCGCTCGGCAGCGTTGACGCGCAGGCCCTCGTCGGCGACGTCGTAGCAGTTCCGGCCGCGGTCCTTCGCCCGGTACATCGCCAGGTCGGCGTCGTGGAGGAGAGCGTCCGCGGACGTGTGGTGCGGGCCCGCGTGGGCGACGCCGATCGAGACCGAGGCGTGCGTCTGCTCGCCCTGCAGGTCGAACGGCTCCATGAGGGCTTCGAGGATCCGCTCGGCAATGCCGCGGACGAGTTCGGTGTCGCCCGCGCTCTCGCAGAGGATCACGAACTCGTCGCCGCCCAGGCGTGCGACGGTGTCGATGCTGCGCACGCAGCGCATCAGCCGCTCGGCCGCGGTGGTGAGCAGTTGGTCGCCGGCGCCGTGACCGAAGGAGTCGTTGATGTGCTTGAACCTGTCGAGGTCGAGGAAGAGCACCGACGGCCACGCACCCGACCGGCGGGCGCCCACGAGGGCGAGCTCGATCCGTTCGGTCACCACGGCCCGGTTCACGAGGCCGGTGAGCGGATCGTGCGAGGCCTGCCACGCGAGACGATCTCGTGCCGCCTCGCGGTCGGCGTTGTCGGTGACGATCACCAGTCCGCCGACGCACACGTCGTGCTCGGTGAACGGGACGATCGCGACGTCGGCTGCGATCGAGCGGTCGCTGCCGTCGGTCGACAGCAGACGGACGTCGTGGCGCGACCAGCGTCCGCCGAGCAGCACGTCGTCGAGTTCGGCGATCGGCAGCATCGGCCGGGACACACCGTCGCGTCCGACCATGAGCAGCACCTCGTCGAGCGGTCGCCCGACGAGCGACTCGGCCGGGCCGAACATCCGCTCGGCCTCGGGGTTGGCGTTGGCCACCGTGCCCGACCGCTCGATCACGACGAGGGCGGTGGTGACCGAGTCGAACACCAGCTGCAGGCGGTGGCGCTCTGCGGCGAGCACGTGGGAGGTCTGGGCCTGCAGCTGCTCGTACATCGTGGCGAACTCCACCGCGGACACCGCGAGCGTGCGCTCGACGAGGGTCTGGGCGCGATCGGCGTCCGCATAGGCGCGGTCGACCCGACCGACGAAGTCGGTCCACTGCTCGGCCGACGGCGGCGCGCCGACGATCTCGCATCGTTCGAGCTGGCGGACGAGCAGCGGATGCTGCGCCCCCGGCACCGCGGGCGGCGCGAAGGGCTGCTCGGGCTCGGGGCTCGTGAGGTCGCTCGTCATGGGGCCGGTCAGCCTTCCTGGTTCTGCTGGTGCTGCTGGGGGTCGGGCGCGTCGCTGGCGTCGGTGACGTGCGGGACGTCGGGGCTGCTCCCCGGGCGCTCGCGGAGCGTGGTGATGCAGATCGTCTCGTCGACGACGTCGAGGCCGAGCTCGGTGGGAGCGAGGGCGCCGTACGCCCAGCACGCGACGACCGGGGTGGCGGGCGACATCGCAGCGACCACGGCGTCGAGTTCGTCCTCGGCGCGCTGGCCGAGCACACGGCGACGGCCGGCGGCGCTCACCACGAGGCAGAGCCCCGCGTCGTCGAGATGGGCGGCCTTCGCCGCCAGAGAGGCGTCGTGGGCGAGGTCGGCCGGCGACGCGCGCAGCAGGCGGACCGTGGCCCCCTGCGGGACGTCGCCCGACATCGCCACCGACCCGTCGGTGTGGAACCGTCGCGGCGCCCGCACGGTCACATGGTCGTCGAGGTCGCGGACCTCCATCGGCAGCATCGAACTGTTCGCCACGAGATCGTCGGCGAGCGGGCCGAGGTAGTCGCGATAGAGCTCCGTCGCGGTCTGCCCGTCGAGCTCGTGGATCACGTTGCCCATCGTGTTGGTGGCGAGCCGCTCGGGCCCGACCGGCGTCCAGCCGGCGCCGGCACCCTGCGCGATCTCGAGCTGGTCGCCGTAGAGGCCGACTGCGCAGACGTGACCGGGTTCGGCCGCGCCTGCTACGAGGGTCCAGGCCCGCTCGTACCGGGACCCGTCGGCGGCGAGCACACCGACCACCTGCACGTCGGGCAGCACGTCGGTGATGCCGGCGGCGATGGCCGAGCCGTTCATCAGCACACCGTCGGCCGCGACCATCACGACCCGCAGGTCCGGCTCCGCCAGCGTCTCGGCGACGTCGCGCCCGGCACGACGTGCCGAGCCGGCCGTCCGCAATGCAGCGGTGGCCGAGCGAACCCTCGTCGCGTCGAAGCGGACCACGGTCGCAACGAGCGCATCGTCGTGGACGACGCCACCGATCGCCTGTCCGTCCGTCGACCAGCCGAGCAGGCCGTGGCCGTCCCACGCAGCGGCGAGCTCGCCGACTGGATCGAGACCCAGCTCATCGGCAATGTCGATCACCCCCCGATCGCCCATGAGCAGCACGAGCGAGGCCCGACCGTCGGGGGCGGGGGCAGCGGGCGACCACCCGTCGGCTGCGCGCCAGGTGAATGTCTCCGCGATCACACGTGGATCATCGGTCGGCGATGCCGCCCGCTTGAGCCTCGCCTCCCCCGGTGCACCCCGCGGATCCCCGGCGAGGGCGCTCGGGGGAGCGTTCAGACGCGCTCGACGCCCGCAGGGAGCTCGGCCAACAGCGCGTCGCTCACCCAGCACGACGTGAGGTGCAGGGTGTTCGTGATGCGCACGACCCGCTTGGGCTCGTCGAGCCCTTTGCCGCACATGCTGACGGCGGCCTTGATGCAATCCTGCTCCGAGGGCAGCACCATCGGCATGCGACTGCGTCGCACCCCGCTCGGACCGGCGGTGAAGCAGTTGATGTAGGTCTTGGCGAAGTCGATCTGCTCGGCCACCGACACCGGGATGAAGTCTGCGAACCCGATCCCGAGGACGTTGCCGCCCGACACCGGCGTGATGCCGAGCAACACGATGGTCGACACCTTCGGCGAGACGCCGTCGGGGAGGCCGTGCACCCAGAAGCGGCCCGTGACGTTGGGGTCCATCGTCGTGCCGCTGATGTCCTTTCCGCCATGCTCGATGACCAGGACGTCGATCTCGGGGAACGGCAGCGGCGGCACGAGCCCGCGGGCGAACTCGGTGAGCTCGCGTTCGGCATCGCCGCCCACCTCGTCGCCCGTCAGCACCTCGATGCGCACGACGTCGCCGCTGACCGACTCGATGGAGGCGACGCCGCCGAGCAGGCGCCCGGTGCCCCGCAACGCGGCGATGCCGTCGAGGAGGCGGTCGCGCATCTCGACCGGGCCGCAGGAGTGGATCTGTGCGGCACCGGGCTGCTTGCCGAAGCCGACGACGGCCATCTTCGTGCAGCCGCTCTCGATCGGACCCTTGAAGCAGGTGTGCGGCTTCACCCGGTTGACGGGGAGGATGCGGTCGGCCGAGGCTGCATGTCGGTCGAGATAGATCGGCATGCCACCCGGGGTGCGAGCGACCTCGACGGTCTCCATCGTCGCCCGGATCTCTGCGCCCATCGCGTCCTCGGTCATGCCCAGCGACTCGAGCATCTTCCGCTGCCCCTCGGCCGTCGCTCCGCCGTGACTGCCCATCGCCGGCACCACGAACGGCTCCGCGCCCAGTGCGCGGAGTCCGCTGATCGTGCCGCGCATCAGCCCGACCCGGTCGGTGAGGCCGCGGCTACCGCCGCCGACCGCGACGGTCATGCCGGGAGTGACCGAACCGGCCAGCGCTCGCACCACCCGGTCGTGCGCCGTTGCGGCCACGTCGCCGACGGCGGGTGGCTGCGGGATCGGCAGGCGCACCTCGTGCAGTTCCGGCACGACCAGGTCGGGGTGGAACGGCAGCTCCACACCGGCGACGAGTTGTTCCCAGGGGCTCATGGCCGCACCGTAGCGGAGCGTCCGCAGCACCGCCCCGATCCGCGAACCGCCATCCCGGACGGTTGACAGCGTCGCTCCGCGGTGCCCAGATGGGACGCTGACCCACTCGACGTCCTGAATCTGGAGGACCCTCATGACCATCGGCTCCGGCACGTCCGACGATCCCTGGCAGTTGAAGACCCCACCGCTCACGTCCGAGTACACGATGCACCGCGACACGCGCGACGGCGTCGACGTCATCGTCTGCACCGTCGGCAAGACCGTGCTGCTCTACGACGCCCGCTGCATCGACGATCTCCACGCGATGCTCACCGCCCACGGCGACTGGATGGAGCTCGGTTCCGCCGACGAGCAGAAGCCGGCCAAGGACGGCACGGTCGAGGCATGGGGCCGCTCCGCCGACAATCCCGTGGGCGGCTGGTACGGCCTCAAGAAGGGCCTTCGCGGACGGTTCGGCATGTACGTCCCGCCGCTGATGGAAGCGCTGGGCCTCGCCGAGGTCGAGCACAACGCTCGCAACAACCGCATGCGCGCCCGCTGAGCACGCCCGGTGTACGGCTGCGGAGGCCGTGACGGCAGTGGTCGTCAGTGGTCGTCAGTGGTCGTCGCCGGCAGCGTCGCCGAGACCGAGCACGCCGTCGACGATCCGCACCGTGCGATCGGCGTAGTGGGTCATACGCGTGTCGTGGGTGACGATCACCGCAGCCGTGCCGCGCGACCGCATCTCCGACTGGATCAGCTCCATCACCTGCTCGCCGATCTTGGTGTCGAGCGCGGAGGTGGGCTCGTCGAACAGCACGAGGGCCGGGCTGTTGAACAGGGCCCGGCCGATGGCCACGCGCTGGCGCTCGCCGCCACTCAGCTGGGCGGGCAGGTTGCCGGCGCGGTGCGACAGCCCCAGCTCGGCCAGCAATTCCTTCGCCCGTGCGCGCGCCTGCTTGCGAACGGTGCCCCGTGCGCCCGCGAGCTCGGACACGACGAGCAGGTTCTCCTCGGCCGTCAGGAACGGCACGAGGTTCACCGACTGGAACACGAAGCCGACCTTGGAGCGGCGGAACTCGGTGAGTTCCCGAGGTGAGTGACCGCTGATGTCCTCGCCCCCGACCACGACCGTGCCCTCGGTGGCAGCGAGGAGGCCGCCCGCGATCGACAGCAGCGTCGTCTTGCCCGACCCCGACGGGCCGAGGAGGGCGACGATCTCACCGCCGTCGACGGTGAGCGACGCGTGGTCGACGGCGACGATCGCGTTCTCGCCGGTGCCGTACACCTTGCGCACGCCGTCGAGCCGCAGCGCGGGCCCGGTGGCGAGCACGGCGGCGCCCGAATGGGCGGACGAATCGGACGGATTGGACGAGCTCATGCGGCACTCCCGATGGCTGAGGCAGGATCGATGCGGGTGACACGGCGCAGCGACACGGCGCTGCCGAGCACCGCGGCGACGATGAGGGCGACGAAGGTGAACACGTAGCGGCCGGTGGTGAGCTGCAGCGGCACCTCGGCGGGCAACGCCCGGTCGGCGAGCGTGGCGAGCGCACCACCGATCACGAACGCGATCACCGCGACGACCACCGCCTGCAGCACGACGCCGACGAACAGGCGGCGTGTGGACGCGCCGATCGCCTTCAACACGCCGTAGAGGCCGGTGCGCTCGAGGGTGAGCAGCGAGAAGAACAGGCCGACCACGGCGAGCACGACCGCGAGCGTGCTGTAGATGATCGCGTTGAAGGTGCTGCCCTGCTCCTTCACGCCGGGCAGCGCGTTGACCGCCTCGTCGCGGGTGAGCGAGACGGTCGATCCGGTCGCCGCGTCGATGGCCGGACCGATGTCGCCGTCGCCACGGACGACGAGCACCTGCACGACACCCTCGGCCACGAAGGCGTCGGGGCGGTTCGCGTTCTGCACGGCCCGCCAGGTGTCGAGGGTGACCCACAGCCCGCCCTGCTGGAGGTAGTTCGTGTCCTCCACCCAGCCGTCGACCACGATCGGCGTCGCCGCGGGCCCGACGAGCAGGGTGTCACCGATCGCGACTCCGGCGTCGCGCAACCGGTCGTCGGCCCACGCGTGGCCGGCGGGCGGCGGGTCGGGCACGCCTGCCGGCGCCATCTCGTATCCGGCCACCGCGACGTCGGCGAGGTCGCTCTCGCCGGGCACGGTCGCACCGAGCAACGTGAAGCCGAGCCCACCGACCTCGGTCACGCCGTCGACACCCTCGACCACCGTGCGCATGTCGGCGGTGACACGGCTGCGCAGGAACGAGTCGCGGGCGCTGTCGGAGTAGACGATCACGTCGGCGTCCTGGGCGCGGATGGCGCCGGTCGACCCGAGGTACAGCCCGTCGAGCAGGCCGCCGAGCAGCAACAACAGCAGGCTCAGGAAGGTGAGCACCACCGTCGCGACGGTGAAGCGGCTCGGACGCCGACGCAGCTCGGTGAGCGCGAGGTTCATCAGACCTGCACCCCTGCGCCCGTGGTGGCGGCGATCGGGTCGATGCGCAGCACGCGGCGGACGGCAGCGAGCGACGTGAGGAGCGCGAGCACGAGCACCACGAGGGTCGTGGCCAGCACGGGCATCGGTTCGACGGTGATGCCGAGCCCGCCGCCGCCGCCGAGCGACGCGAGCCAGAACAGCCCGGTGGCCAGCACGGCACCCGAGAGCACCACCGCGACCACCTGGATGAGCAGCGACCGCACGAGCGGCCCGGCCGGCGAACCGATCGCCCGCAGCAGGGTGAGCGCACCCGCCTTCTGGAACGTGACGATCAGGAAGAACAGACCGGTCACGAGCGGCACGACGAGGTAGAAGAGCAGGAGGATCACCGAGAAGCTCTGCCGCACGCTGGCGACACCGGGCGACTCGTCGACGGCCTGCTGGCGAGTGAGCCCTTCGGTGCCGTCGACCGCTGCGGTGATCGCGTCGGCGACCACGGTGGGATCGGCACCGTCGACGACGCGCACGGCGATCACCGACGGCAGCACCTGGGTGGCATCGGGGTTCACCGCGCGGCGGGCCGTCTCGTAGCCGGCGAAGTCGGTGAACAGCGTGGGTGCGACGGAGTAGTTGATCTCCTCGGCGAGGCCCACCACGGTGAACGTCGTGGCGGTGCCGCCCGGGTTCGGGACGACGGTGACGGTGTCGCCGATGTCGAAGCCGTCGGCGGCGTTGCGGCTGGACGCGACGGCCTCGCCATCGGCTTCGGGCAGGCGACCCTCGATCAGCGTGGTCGGCGCGCCGGGTCCGCCGAGCTCGTAGCCGAAGATCACCGCGTCCTGCTCCTCGTCGCCGGCGAGCACGGTGAACGTGCCCTCACCCAGCGGGGCCGCGACAGCGACACCCTCGACCGCGGCGATCGCCGTCGCCTGGTCGGGGAGGACGATCGAGCCCTCGAGGTTCTTGCGGGCCTGGGCGTTGTAGACGAGCACGTCAGCCGACTGGTTCTTCAAGGCGCCGATGAACTGGTTCACGAGCCCCGTGAGCAACGCCTGCTGGAACAGGATGAGGAACACCAAGAGGCCGACCGCTCCGGCGAGGAGCCCGAATCGCACCTTGGCGCGGCGCATCTCCGACAGCGCGAGGAACACGCCATCACCCTGTCAGAGCGGTGGCGGATGCGCCAATCCTGCCCAGAGCTCGCGCCGGACAGAACGCTTGGATCAGCGGTCGAGCCGCCGGTACGCCTCGACCACCGGCGCGAGCTCGCTCGGCGCCGCGCCGTGCAGGATCACGGCGTCGGCGCCCAGGTCGAGCTGGTGGGCCACCGCGGCGGCGCACTGCTCAGGGCTGCCGGTCGCCGCGGGCGCCAGCCACTCGTCGGGGATGAGCGTCGCGACGTGTTCGAGTTCGGCCGTCGTGGCCTTGCCGTCGAGCGCGCCGCGGAACCCGGCCACGAACGGATCGGCGCGGAACCGCGCCAGCACCTCGGGATCCCAGTCGTTGGTCCGCACCATCAGGTCGCCGTAGGCCTGGAGGTACGTCGCCAGCCGACCGACGGTCTTCTTGAGCCGTAGGTCCTCGGGCAACCAGTCGCCGACGACCGCGAAGCAGCTCCACACGGTGACGTCGCTCGGGTCGCGGCCGGCCTCCTCCGCCGCGCCCTTCACCGTGCGCACGCAGCGCTGGAGGGTCTCGTCGGTGAAGAACGTGTGCAGCAGCACCTCGTCGAAGGCTCGGCCGGCGAGGCGCAGGCTCTGTGGTCCGAACGCGCTCAGCAGGAGCGGGATGTCCTCGCGGAAGTCGGGGTCGAGGGCCAGCACGGGCCACGAGCCGCTCGGGCCGTCGTGGCCGACGACGACCTCGCCGTGCCACAACCGGCGCATCAACCCGGCGAAGTCCTCGAGCTGTGCGGTCGTGATGCGCGGAAGGCCGAACGCGTCGAACATGCGGTCCATGCCCCGACCGATGCCGAGCACGAAGCGACCGTCGGTGAGACGGTGCATCGTCGTCGCGTAGCTCGCGGTGACGACGGGATGGCGAGTGTTGTGGTTGGTGACGCCGGTGGCGATCCGCATCCGATCGGTCACGGCCCCCGCAACCCCGCTGATCGTGGCGATCTCCTTGATGTTGAACCGTTCGCTCAGGAACACGGTCCCGAGGCCGAGCGCCTCGCCGTCCCGGCACTCCTGGATCAGGTCGGCGGGCGACCGTGGCGCCCCGGCGAGCCCGTAGAAGCCGAGCTCCGACAGCTGGCTCGGCCGGTGCTCCTGGTCCGCGTCTGACGGGCGGGTGATCGGTTCGGTCATGACCACATGTTGGCGTGAGCGGTGTCACCCCAGCGTGTCGGGCATCGACTTCCCCCACCGCGCACCCACGCGCCACTATGCCTGTGTGCGAGAACTCAACGGTGTGGTCGTGGTGGTCGTCGGTGCCACCGGTGGACTCGGGTCTGCGCTCACCGCCGAGCTCCGCTCGCGTGGTGCCGTGGTGCTCGGCGCAGGACGTCACGGCCCCGACATCGTGGCCGACCTCCGCGACTCCCACGCCGGTGACGCGATCGTGCGCGGCGCGCTCGGCACGCAGGGTCGGCTCGACGGCGTGATCAACGCGGCCGGCATCGTCGCGTTCGGTGACCTCGTCGGCACCGACCCGGCGGTGGTCGAGGAGCTGTTCCTCACGAACGCTCTCGGGCCCCTCTGGCTGGCCCGGGCGGTGCTGCCCACGCTCGCCGAGAGCAAGGGGTTCTTCGCCACGATCAGCGGTGTGGTCGCCGAGCAATCGCTCGCCAACCTCGTGCCGTACTGCGCGTCGAAGGCCGCGATCTCGCACGCGATCCCGGGCCTGCGTCGCGAGGCGAGGCGCCTCGGCGTGCACGTCGCCGACTTCCGGCCGCCCCACACCGAGACCGGCCTCACGGGTCGGGCGATCGCAGGGAACGCGCCCTCGTTCGGGCCTGGGCTCGATCCCGCTGACGTCGCCCGTCGCATGGTCGACGCGATCGAGGCGAACGAACCCGAGCTCGGCGCCGCGGCGTTCTCCTGAACCGACGGCGTCCGGACCGACGCCGCCCTGGCCGAATTCCGGTCGGCGGACGGGGTCACGATCGCTAGCGTCCGCCCACATGACGTCGATCTCGTTGCGGCCGGTCGGGGCCGACGACCTCCCCGAGGTGTGGGAGTTGCACGTGCGGAGCGAGGCTCACGACGGGGTCCCGCGCGCGTTCGTGCTCGAGGAGCTCGAGGAGGAGCTCGACGACGACGAGGTGGTGCTCGCGACCGACACCCGGCTGGCGATCGTCGACGGCCGACCGGTCGGCTACGCCTACACCCGCTGGTTCCCGTCGCCGGTGCGGCTCGAGCGCGCCTACGTGTTCGGCCAGGTCGACCCCGAGGCGCGCGGGCAGGGTGTGGGACGCGAGCTGCTCGCCTGGGGGATCGCCCGCGCCGAGGAGCAGCTCCGGTCGTCGGGATCCGACCTGCCGAAGGTGATCCGCGTCGATTCGTACGACTACATCGAATCGGCGCACCGGCTCTACGCCCGACTGGGGTTCACCCCGGTGCGATGGTTCGAGGAGCTGCTCCGCCCGCTCGACGACCTCCCGGCGCGCACGTCGCTCGACGGCATCCGGATCGAGCCGTGGGACGCCGCCCGCGATGAGGAGATCCGGCTCGTCAAGAACGAGAGCTTCGCCGACCACTGGGGCTCCACCCCGATCTCCGTGGAGAGCTGGGAATCGCTCGTGCACGGCTTCGGCGGTCGACCCGACCTCAGCTTCCTCGCCATCGACGAGTCCGTCAACGACGACGACCCCGTCGCCGGGGACGGGGCGGTCGTCGGCTTCTGCCTCGCCCACCGCTACGAGGCCGACGACGAGGCGATCGGGCGTCGCGACGGGTGGATCGAGCAGCTCGGGACGCTCGCCGCGTACCGAGGACGGGGCATCGCCTCGGCGCTGCTGGTCGAGTCGTTGCACGCGTTCGTCGCGGCCGGCCTGTCGCACGCCTCCATCGGCGTCGACGGTGACAGCCCGACGGGTGCTGCCCGCCTGTACCGGAGCCTCGGGTTCGAACCGCGCCAACGTTCGATCACCCACGAGATCGCGCTCGCCTGAGCGCCGCCCGCCGTGCACGGCGGCGTCCGCGGCCACGGCTCCGGGCGTAGCGTGAGGTCATGAGCACCCCCCTCGCCGCTCCCATCGCTCCCACCGTCACCCCGCTGGTCGACATCACGACGATCGTCGAGGGCGCCCGTCAGGCGTTCGCCTCGGGACGTACGCGACCGCGCGGCTGGCGGGTGGAGACGCTCCGCCGGCTGCGCGAGCTCGTGATCGCGCACGAGGACGCCGTCCTGCGGGCCCTCGCCGCCGACTTCGGCAAGCCGGCGTTCGAGGCGTGGGCCACCGAGATCGGCTTCATCGTCGGCGACATCGACCACACGATCGCCCAGCTCGACCGCTGGATGGCGCCGGAGAAGGTGCCGACGCCGATCGCGTTCCAGCCCGGCTCGTCGCGCATCGAGCGCGAGCCGCTCGGCGTCGCCTGCGTGATCGCACCGTGGAACTACCCGGTGCAGCTGCTGCTGCTACCGATGATCGCGGCCATCGCCGCCGGCAACGCCGTCGTCGGCAAGCCCAGCGAACTGGCGCCGCACTCGGCCGACGCCGTCCACGCCATCGTGCGCGAGCTCGGTGAACCCGCCGTCGCGCTCGTGCTCGGCGGCGTCGCCGAGACCACCGAGCTGCTGACGCACCGCTTCGACCACATCCTCTACACGGGCAACGGCCGTGTCGCCCGCGTCGTGATGCGCGCCGCCGCCGAGCACCTCACGCCGGTCACGCTCGAGCTGGGCGGCAAGAGCCCCGCCATCGTCAGCCGACACGCCGACCTCGAGGTCACCTCGCGTCGGCTCGCCTGGGGCAAGTTCATGAACGCCGGGCAGACCTGCATCGCCCCCGACTACGTGCTCGTCGAACGCGACGTCCACGACCGCCTCGTCGAGCAGCTGCGGGCCCGGATCCGAGAGTTCTACGGCGACGACCCGCAGCGCAGCGCGGACTTCGCCCGCATCGTCAACGACTCGCACTTCCACCGCCTCGAGAAGCTGCTGCACGACGGCACGGTCGCGATCGGCGGTCAGAGCGACGCCGACACCCGCTACATCGCCCCCACCGTCCTCACCGGGATCACGCGCGACGATCAGGTGATGGGTGAGGAGATCTTCGGACCGGTGCTGCCGATCATCGCCGTCGACTCCCTCGACGAGGCCGTCTCGTTCGTGAACACCGATGACAAGCCGCTCGCGCTGTACTCGTTCAGCGCCGACGAGGCCGACCACGACCGCGTGCTGCGCGGCACCAGCAGCGGCGGCGTGTGCATCAACGGCACGATCATGCACATCAGCAACCCGCATCTGCCATTCGGCGGCGTCGGCGAGAGCGGGATGGGTGCGTACCACGGCAAGGACGGCTTCGATACGTTCAGCCATCGCCGCGCCGTGCACGAGCGCAGCACGCGCCTCGACCCCTCGTTGCTGTACCCGCCCTACACGAGCAAGAAGTTCGCGCTCGTCCGCCGTGGCCTGACGCTGCCCGACCCTCGTGACCTGTGGGCCAGGGCGCTGGGATCGATGCGGCGTCGACGGGGCTGATCAGATCCGACGACGGTCGGTCGTCAATCGGCGAGGGCGAGCAGGGCCAACACATGGCTGCGGAGGGCGTCGATGCCCGTGCCCTTGGCCGCGCTGACCCAGAAGATGTCGCCCTCGTGGAGACGGCAGGCCTTGGCCAACTGCTGCTTGCGGCCGGCCAGCTTCGACGGCTTCACCTTGTCGATCTTGGTGGCCACGATGACCGTGGTGATGCCGTTCGCCTGCACCCAGTCGATCATCTGCGAGTCGAGCTTGGTCGGACCGATCTCGCCGTCGACGAGCAGCAGCAGCGCCTGCAGCGACTCGCGTCCGAGCAGATAGCCCTCGATCATCGGACCCCACTTGGCCTTCTCGCGGGTGGGGACCGATGCGTACCCGTAGCCGGGGAGGTCGACCACCGTGCCGCCCGTCGGCAGCGTGAAGAGGTTGATCAGCTGGGTGCGCCCGGGGGTGTTCGACACGCGGGCGAGCTGCTTGCGGTTCGCGAGTGCGTTGATCAGCGACGACTTGCCCACGTTGGAACGGCCGACGAGGGCGACCTCGGCGGGTGAGGGCGGCAGGTCCGCGACACGCTGCGCCGAGGCGACGAAGGTGAGCTGCAGCGGTCCGGTCATCGGACCAGGCTACGTCCGGTGTCCGCCCGGAAGGTCAGGTGGGACGGTCACGGACGCAGGTCAGTCGGGGCGTCGCTCAGGAGCGGAGCTCGCCGAGGAAGTTGGTCACCTCTCGGCGCAGCAGTTCGGCCAGCTGCGACAGGCCGGTGAAGTCGACGCTGTCGCCGACCCCGCTGCCGTCGACGGCAGCGGCGATCGCGATCACCTGCTCGTGCATGTCGCGCACCGTGGCGCCGATGCCGTCGAGCACCTGGCGCGACGCGAGCGCCGCTGCCTGCACGGCGGCCACCTCCGCTTCGATCTGCTCCGTGGCCGACCCGGTCTGCTCGGCGAGCTGCTTGACCTCGGTCGCGACGACCGCGAACCCGCGGCCCGCCTCGCCGGCGCGTGCCGCCTCGATGGTGGCGTTCAGGGCGAGCAGCCGGCTCTGGCCTGCCACCTGGCGGATGAGGGTCACGACCTGACGGATCTGG
Source organism: Actinomycetota bacterium (assembly GCA_963169665.1). Lineage (GTDB taxonomy): Bacteria > Actinomycetota > Acidimicrobiia > Acidimicrobiales > Ilumatobacteraceae > VFMC01. The sequence goes on from CAUJET010000153.1 coordinate 75,809, forward strand.
TGCGACGACGCGTCGAGGCTCGCGATCGTGGACGCGGCCCGGTCGCTCTCCTCGACCGCAGCGCGGGCCGAACTCGTGAGATACGACGCGGTGGCGCCCAGCTCGGTGCTGGCTGCAGCGACCTGCTCGCTGGCCGACAGCACGGCGCTCTCGAACTCGTCCGCGAGGGCGGCACGAGCGGCCTCGGCTGCGTGCAGCGCCGCCTGGGAACGGCTCATCGCACCCCTGGCCTCGTTCACCGTGACGGCACCCTCGCGAAACGCGCCGAGCATGCCGTGGGTGAGGAACTGACGGTGGAAGCGACCTTGGCTCGCCGCGTGCAGCGAACCACCCGCCTCGCGGACGAAGGCGTCGGTCAGGTCGAGCATCCGGTTGATGTGGTTGCGCACCGCGGCGAAGTCGTCGCCGCCGTCGAGGATCGGGACGCGTGCCTCGAGGTCGCCTGCCGCAGCGCGCTTGGCGACGTCGCTGATCGCGGTGAACGCGGCGCGGTAACGCTCGAGCTCGTGGCGCTCGTGATCGTGGAGCGAGCCGGGCTGGGCGCCGACGCCGAGGTCGATCCTGGTGCCGGCCCCGAGGTCGATGCTGGTGTCGAGGCTCATACCGACGCTCCTGCGAGCGACCAGACGAACTGGTCGTAGGTGACGCCGGCGTCGCCGAGGATGGCGCCCAGGAGCTGGGTGGAGGCCTCGATCGCCTGGACGGGGTGGGTGTGGCGGCGCTCTTCGTCGAGCAGCTGTCGGTACACCGGGGTGATCGCCCGCACCGCAGCGGCGTCGGGCACGCGTCGGTTGGAGTGGTACCCCACGATCTGCCCCCGCGAGCGAGTCGGTGTGACGTGGGCGAAGACCCAGTAGTTCGCGCCGTCGGACGCGAGGTTGTTCACGTAGGCGAAGATCTCGTTGCCGGCCTGGATCTCCCGCCACAGGAGCCCGAACACCGCACGCGGCATCTCGGGGTGGCGGATGATGTTGTGCGGTTTGCCGATCACGTCCCGTTCGGCGTAGCCGGCGACCCGAAGGAACACGTCGTTCACGTACGTCAGACGGCCCTGGAGGTCGGTCTTGGTGACGATCACTTCGTCGATGCCGAACGAGCGCGTCACCCCGGTCGGTCGGATCCCGTTCCTGGCGCGATCTGAAGACGTGTTCACATCGAGCGACCGTACGGTCGACCGCCGATCGCGCCTGGTGGTGGGCGCGATCGAGGGTCGTTCCCAGGAGAAGGTGACCTTGGTCCCGGCGTGTGATCCCGGTCGAGGGCTGGTCGGGTCCTGGTGCCGGCCTGGTGGCGCGGCCGGCGCGGACGAGCACAGTCGTTCACATGACGAGCGCCCCGACGAGCGCCCCCGCGAACCCAGGGCGGGGCATCCTCGACCCACTGGAGTCGTTGGCACTGTCGGCTGCCGCGATCACGGTGCCGGTGCTCACCGTCGCCGTGGATGGTGTGGTGATGTCGGCGAACGACGCCGCCGGCGAGTTCTTCGGCCGGGCGCTCGACGACGTCGTCGGTCGACACCTGATGGAGCTCACGCCCGAGGAGGACCGACAGCACGCCGCAGCGGTGCACGGCCCCGACGGCGAACTCGTCGGTTGGGTCGTCACCCTCGTCGACGCGAGCGCCATCGAGCAGGCGGCCGCCCAGCTCGCATCGGCCGACCACCGGCAGGTGGCCGTGCTCGAGCGCCTGCCGACGCCGGTGATGCTCGCCGTCGACGGCGTCGTGCTGTTCGCGAACCCGGCGGCCTTCACCCTCTTCGGGGTCGACGACCTCGACAAGCTCAGCAGCCGCATCGCCTCGAAGGCGCACGTCGATGCCGACGACCGGCCACGCATCGACCAGCGGATGGAGGCCGTGGCCCGCGGTGAGCTGCTCCCGCCCGCGACCTACCGCATCGTCCGTCCCGACCACACCTCACGGCTGGTCGAATGGACGTCGATTCCGATGGAGCTCGGCGGCCGCCCGACGGTGCTGTGGAACCTGATCGACCAGACCGATCTGCTGCAGGCCCGCGACACCGTCGCGACGTCGGAGGCTCATCAGCGCGAGATCGTCGACTCCCTCGCCGAGGGCGTGCTCGTGGTGGACACGACGGGGACGTGCACCGACGCCAACTACGCAGCGGTCGAACTGCTGCGCCAGCCGAGCGTCGACTTCCTCGTCGGATCGAGGCTCGACGACCTGCGCATCGTGACGGCCGACGGCTCGCCCGTCGATCGCGCGCACCATCCGATGTGGCGTGCCCTCGAGCACGGCGAACCCGTCCAGGCCGAGGTCCACAAGCTCGCCTTCGGTGCCGAGCTGCGCTCGATGCGGGTGTCGGTGCACCCCGTGCTCACGTTCGGGCAGGACCTGCCGACGTCGGCCGTGATCACGTTCACCGACGTCACCGAGGAACTCGCCAACGTGGAAGCAGTCGCTGCGAGCGAGGCCAGGTTCCGCGATCTCGCGGCGTTCGCGCCCGTCGCCATCTTCGAGGCCGATGCCGACGGACGTTGGACCTACGCGAACCGCCGGTGGACCGAGTTCACGGGGCTGGAGATCGACGACCTCGGCGACGCTGGCTGGCTCGTGACGGTGCACCCCGACGACCGGGACGGCGTGGCGGAGGCATGGGCCTCGTCGCTCCGTGGCGCGTACGCGTTCGCCCACGAGGTGCGGCATCGCCGTCCGGACGGCCGGATCGTGCCCGTGCAGATGGAGGTCACGCCGGTGCGCGACGCCGACGGCAGGATCGCCGGTTGGCTCGGCACCGCCACCGACCTCACGGTGCAGTTCGCGCTCCGCCGTGAACTCGAGGCGAGGGAGGTGCGCTTCCGCCAGCTGGCCGAGCGCTCACCCGACGTGATCATGCGGATCGCCTTCGACCCGTTCCGCTTCGACTACATCAGCCCCGCGATCAGTGGCCTGCTCGGGGTGACGCCCGATGACCTCTACGCCGATCCGATGCACTTCATCCGCACGATCCATGCCGAGGACGCCGGCTTCGTGCTCGGGCACGTCCTCAGCCGCCAGGCGAAAGAGGTGTTGCAGTTCCGCGTGGTGCACGACGACACCACGGTGCGGACGGTGGAGGTGCGCAGCCATCTCGTGCACGACGAGGAGGGCCACGCCGTCGCGCTGGAGGCCACCGCCCGCGACATCACCGCCGCTGCCGATCTGCATCGCCACCTCGACACGCTCGCCCATCGCGACACCCTGACGGGTCTGCTCAATCGGCGGGCACTGCTCGCCAACCTCGAGACACGCCTCGCGGCCGGCACACCGACCTCGGTGCTGTTCTGCGACCTCGACGGCTTCAAGGCGGTCAACGACACCCACGGTCACGAGGCGGGTGACGCAGTCCTGGTGGAGGTCGCCGGCCGCCTGTCCGCATCGGTGCGCGACGGTGACCTGGTGGCGCGGTTCGCAGGCGACGAGTTCGTGCTCGTCTCCCGCCCGGAGGGGGCGACACGCATCGCCGACCGGCTCCTGCAACGGCTCACCGAGCCGATCGCACTGGCGGACGGAGCGACGGCACGCGTGGGCACCAGCATCGGCATCGCCGACCTGCTCGACCCCGCCGGCGTCGAGGTGACCGCGGAGGAGCTGCTCAAGCAGGCGGACACCGCGATGTACGTCGCCAAGCGGAGCGGCAAGGGCCGGGCCGTTCGGGCCTGATCTCGGGCTGTCCGGGCCCGATCCGGAAAACGACGCAACGCCGCAGGCGGACCTGCGGCGTCGCTGTCAGGGTGGTCGAGACCGGCGTCGATCCGGTGACCCCACGCTTTTCAGGCGTGTGCTCTGCCGACTGAGCTACTCGACCGGGTGGTGCCAGACGGCACCGGTATGTGGCGTCGGTGTGAGCCTGCGAACAGGCACCACACACGACATCCGCACGAGCTGTCGCTCGTAGCGGTCCCGACGGGGTTCGAACCCGCGACCTCCGGCTTGACAGGCCGGCGTGAACTCCACTTCACCACGGGACCATGACTGGTCACTGCACCCCCAACGGGATTCGAACCCGTGCCGCCACCTTGAAAGGGTGGTGTCCTAGGCCACTAGACGATGGGGGCTAGGAGATTCTCCGGTTGAGAGCGTCGAAACACTAGCACCGAGTCGCCGATTTCCCACCAGCCGATCCGACCCGCTCGATCGCGGCCCTCGATCGCGCCGCTACCTTGCCGGCATGCGCCTCGACGTCGACCCGACCCTCGACCCGGCGGACTATACGTTCGTCCACCGCATCCGGGTGCGCTTCGCCGAGACCGATGCGATGGGCATCGTCCACCACGGCAACTACCCGCTGTACCTCGAAGAGGCCCGGGTCGCCTACCTCCGGGCGCTGGGGCGGCCGTACACCGAGCTGCGCAAGGACGGCGTCGACCACGCCGTGCTCGAGTGCTTCGTGCAGTACCGCCGCCCGTTGGCCTTCGACGACGAGGTCGACGTGCACCTGGTGCTCGCCCGCACCACGCGGGCCAGTTTTCAGATCGCCTACCTGCTCACCGTGGCCGGGGAGGTCCGTGCGGTCGCCGCCACGGCCCACGGCGCAGTCGACGCGTCGGGCCGACCGACGCGGCTGCCGAGTTGGCTGCTCGACCTGGGTCCCGGTCGCGGGGCAGGTCACCCAGCGCAGTAGCCCACGGCCCACGGCCACGGTCGGTGGGAATTGGGTGACGAATAGGGGTCGAAAGCCCGCCCCGGGTGACGGCCGGTCCACACCCGCATACGGTGGACGACATGATCCCGGCCCTGACGGTGGGCCTCTCCGGTCGGCCGCCCGGCCGCTCGGTGGGGCAGATGCGTCGGCTTGCCGCGGCCGCGGCGCTGGGCTACCTCGTGGGGACGTTCCCCACTGCCGACCTGGTGTCGCGCCGTTCGTCGGGCGGCATCGGGGACGCCGTCGACCTCCGCCGTGCCGGCAGCGGCAACCCGGGTGCGGCGAACGCCCTGCAGGTACTCGGCCCACGCGCCGGCCTCGCCGTGATGGTGGGCGACGTCGCGAAGGGCGCGGTCGCCTCGCTGCTCGGCGGCGCCGTCGCCGGACCCATCGGCGCACACATGGCCGGTTCGTCGTCGGTGGTCGGCCATTGCCTGCCGGTGTGGAGCGGGGGACGCGGCGGCAAGGGCGTGGCCGCTGGGGTCGGGCAGTGCCTCGCCACCTTCCCGGCATCGGTGCCGATCGAGCTCGCGGTCGCCGGTGCCACGATCGCCTTGCCCGGGTGGACGCGCCGGACGCGCGCCGCCTCGATCGCCGCCTGTGCGTGCTGGGTCGCCGCCGCGACGGTGTGGTGGCGGCGATCGCTGCCCAACCTGTGGGGGCCGCGGCCCACGGTGGCGCTGCCGCTCGCCGCGCTCGCCAGCAGCGCCGTGATCCTCGGCCGGTTCGTGACCGCGCCCGCATCGCCGGTCGCCCGGTCGATCGACACGACCACCCCGGCCCACGACGAAGGTGTCCCGACATGAGCCCGCCGCGTATCGGGCTGTGCACCGACTCCAACGCCCAACTCCCGCGGACGCTGGTGGAGCGCTACGGCGTCGAGGTGGTCCCGATCACCATCACGATCGACGACGAGGAGTACCTCGAGGGCGTCGATCTCGACGCGGACGCCTTCTACGAGCGCTTCGAAGGTGGGGCGCGGCCGGCGATCGCGACCAGCCAACCGAGCCCGGGCCAGTTCGCGCTCGCCTACGAGGACCTGCTCGATCGAGGATGTTCCGAGATCCTGTCGATCCATGTGGGCAGCGCGGTCTCCGGCACGCTCAACTCGGCGCGGCTCGCCGCGCACCGCCTGGGCGTGCCGGTCCGACTGGTCGACTCCTCGACCGCCGGCTTCGGGATCGGGTGCTGCGTCTGGGCCGCCGGCGACGCCATCGCCGGCGGCGCCACCATCGACGAGGCCGCCGCGGCGGCCGAGGCGGTCGCGCCGGCGCTCGGCAACGTGTTCATCGTCGGTTCGCTCGACGTGCTCCGCGCCGGCGGGCGTTTCGACGTGGGTGACCCAAGGTGTCCGATCCCGATCCTCGAGCTGCGTGACGGCGCTGTCGCCGTGGTCGCCGAGGTCGACACGGTGCTCGACGCGGTGAACACGATGGCCACCACGGTGGTGGGCTTCGGCAGCCGGCTGCGGGTCGCGGTCGGGCACGCCGACCGGGCGACCGAGGCGATCGCCGACGCGCTGGCATCGGCCGTGGGCGAGACGGCGGTCGTCGACGAGGTGATCCGCTACCGGGTGGGTCCGTCGATCGGCGTCCACACCGGGCCGGGCACGGTGGGCTGCTTCATGTTCCCGTCACGCACTGCCGGCGAGCCCGGGTGACAGGGCCCGCACGGTCCACTCCAACAACCAGCTGAGGAAGCCGTACAGCTCCTGCTCCGCGGCCAACGGGTCGTCGGGGTCGAGCTCGTCGGGGTCGTCGTCCTCGCCGACGTCGAGCACCGTGCCGAGCACGAGACGCACCCCGTTGAGGGCCTGGGCGAGCGCGAGCACCTGACCCTCCGACAGCGGTGGCTTGGCGGACAGCGCCTCCATGACGGTGTCGATGCCGGTGAGCCGCGACGCGACGAGTTCCTCGCGCATGAAGCGCTGGTACTCGGCGTCCTGCTCGGCGTGCTGGGCTTGGTGGTAGGCGGCGGGGAAGACCCGCTTCAGCGCCGGGTGATCGGAGGACCCGAGCAGGAGCGACCGCATTTCCTCGAGGAGGTGGCGGACCACCTCCCGCTCGCGCTCGTCGATGTTGATCCGGAAACCCTGCTTGGTCCGCTCGATCGGTGGACGGAACTGCCAGCGGGCCATGTCAGTGGGTCCGCGGCGGCGGGCCGGAGTCGGCGGTGCCGGTCGTGTCGGCGGTGCCGGTCGTGTCGATGGTGTCGGTCGTGTCGGTGGCGTCGCGCATCAGTCGTCCTGCTGCATCGTTGCCCACAGGCCGTGCTCGTGCAGCCGGAACACGTCGAGCTCGGCCTTCTCCCGCGAGCCGTTGCTCACCGCGGCCCGACCCTTGTGGTGCACGTCGAGCATCAGCTCGGTCGCCTTCTCGAGCGAATACCCGAAGAGCTTCTGCAGCACGAACGTGACGTAACTCATCAGGTTGATCGGGTCGTTCCACACGAGCACCACCCACGGACGATCGGGGTCGATCGTCTCGTCGGTCGTCGGCCTGTCGACGACGGCGGGGGAGGGCGCCACGGGCATGCACACAGTTTGCCCGCTGCGCACACGAACGGGTCGGCTCCGGCGGGTCGGTCGTGCCGGCCCCCGACGTGTCCGCTGCCCGTGGTTCACGACGCCCCGGTTGGTTGCGCTCTCCGGCGCCCCGTACGATGCACTCCCAATGGCCGTCGGCGCCCGACCCCTCGTTCCCTCCCGGTTGGCGCCGGGTGGCGTCGTGCACGGTTCGACGCGCACGCCCACCACCAAGCTGCAGGGCTACATCGCGCTCGCCAAGCTGCGCGTCGTCGAACTGCTCCTCGTCACCACCGTGCCGACGATGGTGCTGGCGGAGCAGGGGTGGCCGAGCACCTGGTTGGTGGTGCTCACGCTGTTCGGCGGCACCCTCGCCGCCGCCGGCGCGAACGCGATCAACATGGTCGTCGATCGCGACATCGACGCCCTCATGGCCCGAACCGCCGGTCGGCCGCTGGTCACCGGGCTCATCACGCCGAGGGCCGCGCTCGTGTTCGCGATCGGCCTGGAACTCCTCGCCTTCGGCGTGCTGTGGTGGGGCGCCAACCTGCTCTCGGCCTGCCTCACGATCAGCGCGACCCTCTTCTACGTGTTCGTGTACACGATCTGGCTGAAGCGGACGAGCCGTCAGAACATCGTCATCGGTGGCGCTGCCGGCGCCGTGCCGGTGCTCGTCGGTTGGTCGGCCGTCACCAACAGCGTCAGCTGGACGGCCGTCGTGTTGTTCGTCCTGATGTTCCTGTGGACCCCGCCCCACTTCTGGGCGCTCGCCATCCGCCATGTCGACGAGTACCGGGCGGCCGGTGTGCCGATGCTGCCGGTCGTCGTGCCGATGGAACAGGCGATCAAGAACATGGTCGTGTACACCGCACTGCTGGTCGTCACCAGCCTCGTGCTCGTCCCGGTGGCCGACCTCGGGTGGATCTACGGCGTCACCGCCGTGCTGTGCGGCGCCGGCTTCCTCTGGGGCACGGTCGACCTCGGTCGGCGGCCCAGCCCGCAGCGCTCGATGCGTGTGTTCGCCTACTCGATCACGTACGTCTCGGTGCTGTTCGCCGCGATCACCGTCGACGTCCTCGTCCGCTTCGGCGCCTGAGCCCCGCCGATCAGGCCCGATCAGTCCCGATCGGCCCTGATCAGCGCCGGGCGACCCGGGTCGCTCGGGCCCGGCCCACCAGGACCTTCCCGGCCCGCTCCGGACGGTCCGGGGTGACGCGTGCACATGATTTCCGCCGCGGACCCGCCCTGTGGGTAATCTCGCTCCAGCAATCCGTCACCACGCGGCCGGATCCTCATGGATCCGGTCGTCCTGATGACACCGATCAGTTCCCGATCAAGCCAGAGATCAGCACAACAGACACCAGGGCGTCCCGCGCGGCCTGAGACGAATCGAGCTCGTTGCACATGACCACCATCGATCCCCACGTCACCGGAGCAGGTGTCGACCACGTCGACGCCCACTCCGGCGAACGCGCCGATGGCCTCCTCGCCTCGGTGGCCGACTGGATCACGACGACCGACCACAAGAAGATCGGCCGTCTCTTCATCGGGAGTTCGCTGCTGCTCCTCCTCGGCGTCGCCGCGCTCGGCGTGCTGCTCGGGATCGAACGCATCGACGCCACCGACGCGATGCTGGATGCCGGGGCCATGCCCCAGCTCTTCTCGCTGTACCGCCTGGTCCTCACCTTCGGCGTGGTCGTGCCGTTCGGTCTCGGCCTGGCCCTCACGATCGTCCCGTTGCAGCTCGGCGCACGGTCGCTCGCGTTCCCTCGGCTCGCGGCCGCCGGCTTCTGGGCCTGGCTGCTCGGCACCGGCATGGTGATCGGCTCGATCGTCGCCAACGGTGGCCCCGGCGGTGGCGACGAGCACATGGTGCAGCTCTTCCTCGTGTCGATGGCGCTCGCCGTCGTGGGCCTCGTGGCCGCAGCCGGCTCGATCGCCGTGTCGGTGCTCACCACCCGGGCCCCGGGTATGAACATGCGCCGCGTGCCGCTGTTCTCCTGGTCGGCGCTCGTGTACGCGCTCGGCCTCCTCCTCGCCCTGCCGGTCCTGTTCGGTGTCCTCGTGCTGCTGTTCGTCGACCACCGCAACGGTCGCAGCACCTTCGGCGGCAACGTCGGCATCGCCGGGTGGCTGCGGGTCTCGGCCTCGCAGCCGGCCACGGTGCTCTACGCCGTGCCGGTCTTCGGTCTCCTGCTCGAGACGGTGGCGACCGCCACCCGCAAGCGTCTCCCCATGCGGGGCGTCGGCCTCATCGGCATCGGCCTCGTGGGCACTGCCTTGTTCGCAGGTGTCGCCCAGGTCGACGCGGGCCTGTCCCGCGACCTGATCGACCTCGAGCTCGGCGACGCGCTGCGCGAGATCGTGCCGTACGCCGTGCTCAACGCACTCCCGCTGCTCGGTGGCGTGGTCGTGCTGCTCGTGTTCCTGCTCGCCGCCGCCGGTCGTCCCCGCATCCAGTCGCCGCTGCTGTTCAGCTTCTTCGGCGCCGGCATGGTGCTGGTCGGCCTCCTCGGCAACGCCGTCTACCACGTGGGCGACGCCCAGCTCGCCGGCACCGTCTTCGAAGAGGGCGCCTGGATCTACGTGAGCTACGGCACCGTGATCGCGCTGCTCGGCGGCGTCGTGTACTGGGGCCCGAAGATCTGGGGTCGTTCCATCGCCGACAAGAAGGTGCTGCCCCTCGCGCTGCTCGGCGTGTTGGCCACGATTCTCGCTTCGCTGCCGTACTACATCGCCGGCTTCGCCGATCAGCTCGGTGACACCGCCGCCTACCCCGACTACAGCGGCCCGTCCGAGCTGTGGAACACCCTCGTCGCCGTCGGTCACGGCCTCATGGCGCTGACGGTGCTCGCCTTCGTCGGTCTCGCCGTCCAGTCGTTCACCAAGGGTGAGCGCGCCGGCGACGACCCGTGGGACGGCCAGACGCTCGAGTGGGCGACGTCGTCGCCCGCCCCGGCCGACAACTTCGCCGATGTCCACGTCATCTCCTCGGCCGAGCCCCTGCTCGACCTGAAGCCCGCACGCTCGGAAGGGGCCGCCTGATGTACGCACTGCCCGCTGCACCGCCGCCGGCCCCGCGCCGTCAGCTCTTCGTCGGCACCGCACTCGCGTGTGCCGCCGCCACCACCTTCTTCGGTGGTCTCATCGCCCTGTTCGTGCGCTTCCGCCAGGAGGCGTTGTCGGTCACCGAGGGCGAATGGAAGCCGGCCGCCGCCAAGGTGCCCGAGGTGCCCACGAACGTGATGCTCCTCGCGTTCTTGTTCATCGGCATCTTCGCCCAGTGGGCCGTCTACGCCGCCCGCCGCCAGCACAAGGGCGGCACGGCGCTCGCCCTCGGGCTCGTCGCGCTGCTCGGCATCGCGGTGCTCAACTCGCAGGCGTTCGTGTACCGCCAGATGGGCCTCGGCCTGGGCGACGGCACCTACCAGACGATGTTCTACGTGGTCACCGGTGCCTTCGTGGCGCTGCTGATCGCCGGGCTCGTCTTCACGGTCGTCGCGGCCTTCCGGTACCTCGGTGGCCGCACGAGCGAGCGCGAGATCATCTCCGCGCACGCCATGTACTGGTACTTCCTGAGTGCGATGTACGTCGTGCTCTGGTTCGTCGTCTACGTCACGAAGTGATCGGGTAGGGCACGCATGTTCACCACGGGTTCCAAGCTCTTCATCGGCAGCAGCGTCCTGGCCATCGTCGCGGCGGTCGCGTTCGGTGTCAGCTACGACGGCGCCGCCGCGTGGACCGCAGCGATCGGTCTCATCTCGGTCTCGATCGCCCTGCTGTTCCTCATGGCCATCAACTTCTGGGTCCGCGACTCCAACGTCAGCGGCATGGACAGCGATGCCACCACCACGTCGGCCGCGGCGCAGGAGCGTCCGAGCAACAGCATGTGGCCGGCGGTCGGCGCGCTCGGTGGCGCGCTCGTCGCCATCGGTCTGGTCGCCACGCCGGTCGTGTTCAAGGCCGGCATCGTCGTGCTGCTGATCGCGCTCTTCGAGTGGCTCGTCCAGGCGTGGTCGGATCGTGCCTCGTCGGATCGTCGGTTCAACGCCTCGGTGCGCGGCCGCATCATGCACCCGCTCGAGTTCCCGGTGCTCGGCGCCGTGGGCCTCACCGTCATCATCTACTCGTTCTCGCGGATCATGCTGTTCCTGTCGAAGGAGTCCGGCCCGGCGGTGTTCGTCATCCTGGCGGCGCTCATCACCCTGGGCGGCTTCCTCTTCGCGAGCCGGCCGACCCTGAAGGCGAGCGTCGTCGCCGGCATCTGCACGATCGCCACCCTCGGCCTCGTCAGTACCGGCGCGGTGATGGCCATCGACGGTGAGCGCGAGATGCACGAGCACGCGACGGTGAGCAACGAGCCCGCCGTCTGTTCGAGCAACGAGGAGACCGAGGTCGACGAGAAGGCCTCGCAGGGTGTGGCCGCGAAGAGCAACGTCGCGGCGACGATCATCTACAACGCGGATGGCGAGCTCTACGGCCAGCAGGTCGGCATGGGCGAGTACAGCCGCATGGTCACCCTGCAGCGCAGCAACACGTCGCAGATCATGTTCCGCAACCTGAGCGACGAGACGGTTCGCCTGGTCGCCAACATGGGTGCGTTCGAGGTCGACGTCAACGGGACCACGGTCACCGAGAAGCCCGTCACCTGCACCACGCTGGTCGAGCCCGATGGCCGTCAGTTCATGACCCTCGTGTTCCCCAAGTCGAGTGCTGCCACCGCTCCGACCGACCCTTACACCTTCACGGTGCCTGGTGTCGAAGGGGCGAGCGTCGAGATCGTGGTGCCGTGAGTCATGACGCTGCGAAACAACAACCTGGCTACCGTGAGGAACGTGCCGCACATGACCCGTCGTAGGACAAGTCGTCGCAGAGCGCTCGTGCTCGGTCTCACCGCTGCTTCGGCAGCCGTGCTGGCCGGCTGCGCGAAGGATGCGCCCCAGGACACCTGGCAGCCCAAGGGCGAGAACGCCCAGAAGATCCACGACCTGCAGTGGCCGGTGTTCCTCGTGGCCGGCATCGTGGGTGTCATCGTGCTGGCAGCGATCGGCTTCGTCGTGATTCGCTACCGCGACAAGGGCCAGCCGATGCCGGAACAGAGCCACGGCAAGCCGGCCCTCGAGATCGCCCTCACGATCCTGCCTGCGCTCATCCTCGTCGGCGTCGGCATCCCCACGGCGAGCACGATCTTCGACCTCGCCGACGAGAGCGACACCGAGTGCATCATCAACGTGACCGGCCAGCAGTGGTGGTGGGAATACGACTACCCGGCGCAGGACGGCTGTGGTGGTATCGCCGAGCCGATCGTCACCAGCGGTCAGCTCGTCATCCCCGCGAACACCAACGTGCTGTTGCGGCTCACGAGCCGGGACGTGATCCACTCGTTCTGGATCCCCGCCCTCAACGGCAAGAAGGACACCGTGCCCGGCCGTGTGCACACGCTGCGCATGCAGGCCGACCAGCCGGGCATCTACGCCGGTCAGTGCACCGAGTTCTGCGGGCTCAGCCACGCCAACATGAAGATGGAGGCCGTCGCGCTGAACCCCGACGACTTCCAGACCTGGGTCGGCAACCAGCTCGAGCCGTACGTGTCGCCCGAGGCCGGTTCGCAGGCAGCGCTCGGCGAGGCGGCGTTCACCGCCAACTGCGCCTACTGCCACCAGGTGAACGGCCTGAGCTCGACGGCGCCCGACGGCACCGTCACCCCCGTGCTCGCCAACCCCGACCAGTTCGTGGTGTCCGGCGCAGCCCCCAACCTCACCCACCTGATGACCCGCAACACCTTTGCCGGCGCCACGTGGGATCTGCTCACCGACGAATGCCGCGACCGCGTGTGGAACGCCTCCCCGGAGGAGTTCGGGGCGCTCTATCTCCAGGGCGTCACCGCGGAGTGCCTGAACGCCGTGGACCTGCGTGAGTGGATCCGCAACGCACCGGCCAAGAAGCCGATGTACGCGAGCGACGCCCAGAAGGCCAACAGCGACGGCAAGGTCCGTGGCATGCCGGCCCTCGGCCTCAACGAAACCCAGATCGATCAGATCATCGCCTATCTCCTCGAGCGGAACTGACGGGAGCCCCCAAGATGGCCATCATCGAACGACCCAGCACACCGGCACTCGCCGGATCAGGTGCGCCTGCAGTCGTCACCCCCTCCCAGGCGTACGGCGTCCTCAAGCGTCCGGTGTCGACCACCGGGTGGCGCTCGTGGGTGTTCACCGTCGACCACAAGAAGCTCGGCATCATGTACGGCGTCGTCGCGATGTTCTTCTTCCTCGTGGGCGGCGTCGAGGCACTGCTGATCCGTCTCCAGCTCGCCGGGCCCGAGGGCACCGTCCTCAGCGCCGGCCTGTACAACGAGATGTTCACGATGCACGCCACCACGATGGTGTTCCTCTTCGTGATGCCGATGGGCGCTGCCTTCGCCAACTACTTCATCCCGCTCCAGATCGGCGCCCGTGACGTGGCGTTCCCACGCATCAACGCGTTCGGGTTCTGGTGTTTCCTCGTCGGCGGCATCTTCCTCAACACCTCCTGGTTCCTCGGCGGCGCGGCCGACGGCGGTTGGTTCATGTACCAGCCGAACGCGAACGCGTTGTTCTCGCCGAGCCATGGCGTCGACTTCTGGGGCCTCGGCCTGCAGATCACCGGCATCGCGTCGTTGACGGGTGCGGTGAACCTCATCACCACGATCCTCAACATGCGTGCCCCCGGCATGACGCTCATGAAGATGCCGATCTTCACCTGGATGTCCCTGGTCACCCAGTTCCTGCTGCTGTTCGCCATGCCGGTCATCACCGTGGCGCTGTTCCTGCTCATGTTCCAGCGTGAGTTCGGGGCCACCTTCTTCGACGTCTCGGCAGGCGCCGACCCGCTGCTGTGGCAGCACCTGTTCTGGATCTTCGGTCACCCCGAGGTGTACATCATCGTGTTGCCCGGATTCGGCATCGCGAGCGAGGTGCTGCCGGTGTTCAGCCGCAAGCCGCTGTTCGGCTACCGGTTCGTGGTGTTCTCGGGTGCGGCCATCGGCTTCGTCGGCTGGGGTGTGTGGGCACACCACATGTTCGCCAGCGGCCTCGGCCCGGTGAGCGTCGCCGTGTTCTCGATGGCGACGATGCTGATCGCCATCCCCACCGGCGTGAAGATCGTCAACTGGGTCCTCACGATGTGGGGCGGCAAGATCTGGTTCACGACCGCGATGTTGTTCATCGTGGGCATGATCGCCCAGTTCACCATCGGCGGACTCTCGGGCGTGACGCACGCAGTGGCGCCGAGCGACACCCAGCAGACCGACACGTACTACATCATCGCCCACTTCCACTACACGATCTTCGGTGGAGCCGTGATGGCGCTGTTCGCGGGTTTCTACTACTGGTGGCCGAAGATGTTCGGCAAGCTGCTCAGCGAGCGCCTCGGCAAGTGGAACTTCTGGCTGATGATGATCGGCGTGAACCTCACCTTCGGGCCGATGCACATCATCGGTCTGCAGGGTCAGCCGCGCCGCATGATGAACTGGACCGAAGCTCGCGCGGGTGAGGGATTCTTCAACCTCGGCTTCTGGAACCGCGTCGCTTCGTTCGGTTCCCTCCTCATCACCATCGGTGTGATCCTGTTCCTCGTCAACGTCTGGAACACCCACAAGAAGTCGTCGACGACCCCGAAGGCGCCGCTCGATCCGTGGGATGCCCGCAGCCTCGAGTGGATCACGGCGAGCCCGCCGAAGGAACACAACTTCGACGCCATCCCCACGGTGCACGCGCTCGACGAGTTCTTCCACCGCAAGTACGAGGTCGACCACGACACCGGCGAGGTGCGCAAGATCGCGAGCGCCGAGGAGGTCCTCGCCGCGGAAGAGGCCAAGGCCGACAAGCACATCCACTTGCCGTCGCCGTCGTACTGGCCGATCATCCTCGCCGTCTCGCTGCCGATCATGGGCTACGGCGTGATCTTCAACCGGCTCCTCATCGCGGTGGGCGGTGTCATCCTCCTCCTGGCGATGTTCGGATGGGCGCTCGAGCCGTCGGTTGCGGACGATTCCGACTACGACCCGCCCGTCGACGGTGGCGGGACCAGCAAGGAGTTGGCGAACATTGGCTGACATCGCAGTCCACGATCCCGTGTCCGATGGCCACGGTGCTCACGACGACCACGGGGCGCACCACACCTCGACGGGGCTGAGCAACAACAAGATGGCGATGTGGATGTTCCTCGGCAGCGAGTGCCTGCTGTTCGGCGGACTCATCTCCACGTACATGCTGTATCGAGGCCGGCACCCAGCCGACCTCGGGCCGGATCAGGTCTTCGACATCCCGTTCACCTCGGTGTCGAGCTTCGTCCTGTTGATGAGTTCGCTGACCATGGTGCTCGCCGTGTCCTCAGCAGCGCAGAAGGACGACCGTCGTACGAACCTGTGGCTGACGGTCACCGCCTTGCTCGGTGCCACCTTCGTCGGTGGCCAGGTCTACGAGTTCACCAGCTTCTACCGCGAGGGCTTGGGCTTCACCTCCAGTCTGTTCAGCTCGAGCTTCTTCACCCTCACCGGCTTCCACGGTGTCCACGTCACCGTCGGCATCATCATGCTGATGGCCCTCGTCGGCATCAACAAGCGAGGCAGGATCCCCGGCGACAAGGCCGAAGTGGTCGAGCTCGTCGGTCTCTACTGGCACTTCGTCGACGTGGTGTGGATCATCATCTTCACCCTCGTCTACCTGATCCCGTCCTGAGCGAGGCCGATATGAGCACCACCGCAGACCACGTCGAGCACGCCGATCACGATCACGGTGATCACGGCGATCACGCGCCCGAGGCACACGCCCACGAGCACAAGCCCGACAGCTACTACGTCAAGATCGCGCTGATCCTCGCGGCGATCACGGCGTTGGAGACCTCCACCTATTGGGTCGACTTCGGGGCGTTCTTCCTGCCCACGTTGCTGATCCTGATGGCGATCAAGTTCGTCATGGTGGCGTCGCTGTTCATGCACCTTCGTGGCGACAGCAAGATCTTCAGCTACCTCTTCTATTCAGGCTTGATCCTCGCGATCGGCGTGTACGTCGCATTCCTCGCGACCTTCCGTTTCTTCGCGTCCACCTGATCCACCGCTGACCCCCATCAGCTGAGCGACGGAGGCGACCAGTGTTCGCCGACACCAACCCCATCACCTACGCCGATCCATGGGCGTTCAACGCACATCCCGAAGTGTGGGCACTCGTCGTGTTCTTCGTCGGCGCCTACATCTACATGGCGCGGGTCATCGGGCCGAGCGCAGTGCCTGCCGGGGTCGCCCCGGTCAGTCGGCGCCAGGTCGCCTACTTCTCGGGTGCGGTCGCACTGTTCTGGTTCGCCGCCGATTGGCCGGTGCACGACATCGGTGAGGGCTACCTCTACTCGGTGCACATGTTCCAGCACATGGTGTTCAGCTACTTCGTGCCGCCGTTGGCGTTGATGTCCATCCCGACATGGATGGCGCGGGCTCTTGTCGGTGACGGGCGTGCGTACCGCGTGTTCCGCTTCTTCAGCAGTGCGGTCGTCGCCGGCGTGATCTTCAACATGGTCGTGATGTTGCTCCACGTGCCCGGGCTCGTGAACGCGAGCACCGAGAACGGACCCCTCCACTACGGCCTCCACCTCCTCGTCGTGACGACGGCCCTCCTCATGTGGTGTCCCGTCGTGGGGCCGTTCGAGGAATTGCGGATCAGTCACCTGGGGAAGTGCATCTATCTCTTCTTGATGAGCGTCGTCCCGACGGTGCCTGCGGGCTGGCTCACCTTCGCCGAGGGAACGGTCTACAAGCACTACAACACCCCCGTCCGGGTGTGGGGGTTGAGCCCCACCGACGACCAGCAGATCGCCGGCGCGATCATGAAGATCTTCGGTGGCATGTTCCTGTGGTCGATCGTGGTGTTCCTCTTCTTCAAGCGGTTCTCGCGCAACTTCGAGCAGGAGAACACCTACGTTCGGATCGACCGAGTTCCGACAGCGGAGATCGTCGGCAACGACGAACATCCCCTCACGTACGAAGACGTCACCGCGGCGTTCGAACGATCCGATCCCCCGCGACCGGCACTGCCGTCCAATCCACCGCAGCCCTGATGCAGGGAGCCGGCACGCCCATCCGTCGGCTGCCTTTGGTCAGCGCTGGCCGTCGAAGCGGAACAGCCGCCGAGCGACGAGCGGGGTGACGACGGCCCACACCGCGAGCACCGCCCAACTCGTCCCCGGGCGGGAACCGGCGTCGGCGAGTGTCGCCCGCAACACGTCGGCGAGTGCACCGGAGGGCAGCGCACGGGCAACGGCCCGCATCGGTGCGGGCAGTTCCTCGAAGGGGATCACCATGCCGCCGAGGAGGAGCAGCACGAGGTACAGGCCGTTCTGCGCCGCCAGGTTGATCTCACCGCGAAGCCGTCCGGCCAGGGTGAGGCCGATCCCGGCGAAGGCCACCGTACCGAGCACCACGGCGCCGGCGGCCGCCGGCCACTGGGGTGACGGCGGGCTCCACCCGAGCGCATACGCCACCGGCACGAGCACGGCGAACTGGGCGAGCTCGACGACGACGACGCCGACGATCTTCGCGGCGATGAGGTTGCCCCGACCGAGCGGCGTGGCACCGAGCCGCTTCAGCACCTGATAGGTGCGTTCGAAGCCGGTGCCGATGCCGAGGCTCACCATCGAGGTGCTCATGACGGCGAGCGCGAGGACGCCGGGGGCGAGGAAGTCGATCGGTTCGTCGGTGCCCGTGGGCAGGACGTCGACGAGGCTGAAGAACACCAGCAACATCACGGGGATGCCGAGGGTGAGCAGCAGCTGTTCGCCGTTGCGGCTCACGAGCTGCAGCTCCGTGCGCACCTGACTGCCGAGCCGGCTCATCGCGCACCACCCCTCCGGCGTCCGGTGGAGCGACCTGCCGCATCGGCGCTGCCGTCGGGTGCGGCCGGCGAGGTCAGGCGCCGGAACACGTCCTCGAGGCGTTGCGCACCGGCCCGGAGATCGCCCAGCGGGTGCCCGTGGGTGCCGAGCCAGCCGCTCAACCGGGCGATCACCTGCGGATCCGAGGCGACGCGGACCAGGTACTCACCACTGCCTACGGACACTGCCGCGAGGCCGGTCTCCGCTGCCAGCGAGGCGAGGTCGATGTCCGGACTGCTGCGGAAGCGGATCTCGTCGTGACCGCGACGCAACTCGTCGAGCGTGCCGTCGGCGATCACCTCGCCGTGATCGAAGATCACGACGCGGTCGGCCACGCGCTCGGCCTCGTCGAGTTCGTGCGTGGCGAGCACGACAGCGCAGCCGCCGTCGGCCAGGTCGCGCACGATCGATCGGATCGTGTCGCGGCCGAGCACGTCGACGCCCGACGTGGGCTCGTCCAGGAAGGCGACATCGGGTCGCGCGGCGAGCGCGAGGGCCAAGGACAGTCGTTGCTTCTCGCCGCCGCTCAAGCGACGCCAGGTGGCCGAGGCCCGGTCGGCCAGACCCACCGCGTCCACCAGCTCCGCTGCGTCGGCGCCCCGGTCGTACAGCGCGCAGTAGTGGCGGACGGTGTCTCGCACCCGCGCGCTCGGGTACACCCCGCCATCCTGCAACATCACGCCCATGCGTTCACTCAGCCGACGCTGGTCGTCAGCGGGGTCGAGCCCGAGCACGCGGACCGCACCCGACGTCGGTCGTCGATAGCCCTCGCACACCTCGATCGTGCTCGTCTTGCCGGCACCGTTCGGACCGAGCACCGCGGTGACCTGGCCGTGGTCGGCCCGGAAGGACACGCCGTTCACCGCCACCAGATCGCCGTAGCGCACGGTCAGTCCGTCGACCTCCACCGCAGCACCGTTCGAACCGATCGAACCGTTCAACGGGCCACCTCGAGTTCCGCTGGGCTGCTCACGACGCACATGATCCGATCACGCCCTCACGATAGGTGCGCCGCCGCCGACCGACCCGAACGACTGCACGACGGACGTCACGCGAATGATCCACGACCCCGCACTCCGGTGGTCAAGATTCGCCGCGTCGGTGACGATGTAGTGGCTGTGACACGGATCTCCGTCATCGTCCCGGCGCACAACGAGGAGCGCTGGCTGCCGTCGTGCCTGGCGTCGATCGCCCATGCGCGCTCGGTCGCGACCCGCCAGTCGGGCGCGGGACACGCGACCGCCCCAGTCGAGGTCGAGGTCATCGTCGTGGCCAACCGGTGCACGGATCGCACGGCCGATCTGGCCCGCGCCGCCGGTGCCGTCGTGGTCGAGGACGAACACCGCACCATCGCGGCCGTCCGCAATGCCGGCGCCGCGGCGGCCACCGGCGACATCCTCGTCACGATCGACGCCGACAGTCGGATGGACGAACGCGCGCTGGTGACCGTCGCCGCGCACCTCGCCTTGGGCGACGTGGTCGGGGGGTGCGCGCGGGTGGAGCCCGAACGGCACTCCCTCGGCATCGATGTCACCTACGCCCTGCTCCACGTGGCCGAACGGATGAGCGGACTCGGCGGTGGGATGTACTGGTGTTGGGCCAGCGACTTCCATGCGATCGGTGGGTTCAACGAGCACCAGGTGATGGGCGAGGACCTCGACTTCGCCCGTCGACTGCGCGAACACGGCCGGGCCAGCGGACGACGCTTCCGTCGACTGCCGGTGACGGTGACCACCTCGTGCCGCAAGTTCGACCAGTTCGGTGACTGGCACACCTTCGGGCTGGTGCGCCAGGCGCGCGACGTGCGGGCGTCGTTGCAGGGCAGCGACCGCGCGTTCGCCGACCGCTACTTCTACGACATCCGCAGCTGACCGCCCGCCCGACACGTCGACGGGCGACCATCGGGCGACCATCGGGCGAATCGTTTCCCCGACCTGCGGGGGTCGCCAAGTAGCCTGACGGTCCTGTGATCGACATCCGCCAGCTCCGCAACCAGCCCGACCTCGTGCGCACCGCGATGGCGCGGCGGGGCAGTCCGGAGCTCGTCGCACAACTCGACGAGACGCTCGCACTCGACGAGCGGGCGCGAGAGATCGTCGCCCGCCGCGATGCCATCCGCGCCCAGGTGAACGACCTGTCGAAGCAGGTCGGCGCGCTGCGCAAGGCCGGCGACACCGCCGAGGCCGAGGCGATCCAAGCACAGTCGCGTGCACTCGGCGACGAGGAGCGCACCCTCGCCGCCGAGTACGACGACGTGCAGGCCAAGGTTCGCGACCTGTTGCTGCGCATCCCCAACCTGCCGCATCCCGATGCGCCCGACGGTGCGAGCGACCACGACAACCCGATCGTGAAGGGCCCGTTCGGTCTGCTCGACGAGTACCCCGAGCACCAGCGCGTGCCGCACTGGGAGACGGCTGCGGCGCTCGGCATCCTCGACAACGAGCGCGCCACCAAGATCAGCGGTGCCATGTTCACGATGCAGCGCGGCCTCGGCGCCACACTCGCCCGGGCGCTGTGTCAGTACGCGCTCGACATGAACGCGGACGCGTTCGAGGAGATCCGGCCGCCGTCGCTCGTCACCACCGCGACCCTCACCGCGACCGGGCAACTCCCGAAGTTCGCCGACGACGCCTACGCGATCGAGCGCGACGACCTGTGGGCGATCCCGACGGCCGAGGTGCCGCTCACGTCGCTCTACGGCGGCGAGGTGCTCGACGAGGCTCAGCTGCCCGTGCGGATGATGGCCTACACCCCGTGCTATCGCCGCGAGGCCGGTTCGGCCGGACGCGACACTCGCGGCATGCTTCGCGCGCACGAGTTCGACAAGGTCGAGATCCTCGCGGTCAGCACGCCGGCGCAGGGTGCCGACCTGCTCGTCGAGCTGCGCGACCGGGCCGAACGACTGATCTCGGGCCTCGGCCTGCCGTACCGGATCATCGAGATCTGCACCGGCGACATGGGCCAGAGCCACCACCGCAGCTTCGACATCGAGGTGTACGCACCCGGGTGCGACAACTGGCTCGAGGTGAGCAGCGTCAGCTGGTTCCTCGACTACCAGGCCCGCCGTGCCGACATCCGGTTCCGTACCGCCGGTGAGAAGGGCACACAGATCGCCAACACGTTGAACGGGTCGGCCCTCGCCGTGCCGCGCGTGTGGGCGGCGATCGTCGAGAACTACCGCCAGCCCGACGGCAGCGTGACGATCCCCGAGATCCTGCGCCCGTACATGCGCGGTGCCACCCAGATCACGGTCGGCTGACGCCATGACGCTCGCCTCCCGCCGCAAGGAGTACGAGACGGCCGGCCTCGACGTCGCCGATGTCGTCGCCGATCCGATGGTGCAGTGGGAGCAGTGGTTCCAGCAGGCCACCGATGCCGGGTGCGTGGAGCCCAACGCGTTCGCCCTCGGCACCCTCGACGCCGACGGGTACCCACAGTCGCGCTTCCTGCTCGCGCGGGGCGCCGACGAGCGTGGCTTCTCGTTCTTCACCAACTACGACTCCGACAAGAGTCGCGAGCTGGCAGCGCACCCGAAGGCGAGCATGTTGTTCACCTGGCTCCAGCTGCACCGGCAGGTTCGGGTGGTGGGGACGGTCGAGCGGCTGCCCGACGACGAGAGCGACGAGTACTTCGCGAGCCGCCCGCGGGCGTCGCAGATCGGCGCATGGTCGTCGCCGCAGTCGCGACCACTGGCCGACCGAGGACAGCTCGACGAGCGCGTCGCCGACATGGAGCGCACGTTCGCCGACGTGGCCGAGGTGCCTCGACCGGTGTTCTGGGGCGGCTGGCTGCTGCGGCCCGTGGCGTTCGAGTTCTGGCAGGGTCGGCCGAGCCGCCTCCACGACCGCCTGCGCTACCGGCGGGTCGAGGGCGACGACGTCACCTGGTTGCTCGAGCGCCTCGGCCCCTGAGCCGCCCGCTCTGCCGGGTCACGCCCGGTCGGGTCAGTTGCTGAAGGTGTGCAGTGTGCCGCCGTCGGCGGCGAGCCGCTCGAGCAGCGGTGAGAGCTCCCAGTGGCGGCCGCCGAGCGACTCGCCGTAGGCGCGGATCCGGTCGACGATCTCCGACAAGCCGACGCCGTCGGCCCAGAACATCGGACCGCCCCGGTACACCGGCCAGCCGTAGCCGTTCACCCAGATCACGTCGATGTCGCTGCCCCGGATGGCGATGCCCTCGTCGAGGATCTTCGCCCCCTCGTTGATCATCGGGTAGAGACAACGCTCGAGCACTTCCTGGTCGGTCACCTCGCGCTGGGGGATGCCCTTGGAGATCGCGAACTCCTTGATCAGCTGCTCGACCTCCGGGTCGGGCGTGGGCTCGCGTGTCTCGGCGTCGTAGGTGTAGTAGCCACGACCGTTCTTCTGGCCCCGGCGGCCGTGCTCGCACAGCACCTCGCGGACGTTCGCGCTCGAGCTCTTGGCCTCGTTCCACCCGATGTCGAGGCCGGCCAGGTCGCTCATCGCGAACGGGCCCATCGGGAACCCGAAGTCGAACAGCACTCGGTCGACCTGGGCCGGGGTGGCGCCCTCGAGGATCATCCGCTCGGCCTCGGCGCCGCGCATGAACAGCATGCGGTTGCCGACGAAGCCGTTGCACACGCCCACGAGCGCAGCGATCTTGCCGATGCGCTTGCCCACGGCCATCGCCGTCGCGACGGTGGTGTGCGACGACTGCGAGCCGCGCACCACCTCGAGCAGCTTCATCACGTTGGCCGGTGAGAAGAAGTGCATGCCGATCACGCTCTCGGGACGTGAGGTGACCGCGGCGATGGCGTTGACGTCGAGCGCCGAGGTGTTGGTCGCGAGGATCGCGCCCGGCTTGCAGATCTGGTCGAGCTCACGGAAGATCGACTGCTTCAGCTCCATGTTCTCGAACACGGCCTCGATCACGATGTCGCAGGTGGCGAAGTCGGCCTTGTCGGTGGAGCCGGTGATGAGCGCCATTCGCTGCTCGACGGCGTCGGCGGGGATCGAGCCACGAGCGGCCGAGCGTTCGTAGTTCTTGCGGACGACGGCGAGGCCCCGGTCGAGCGACGCCTGGTCGCGCTCGACGATCGTGACGGGGATGCCGACGTTGGCGAAGTTCATCGCGATGCCGCCGCCCATGGTGCCGGCGCCGAGCACGCCGCAGGTGCGGATGTCGGCGAGCGGCGTGTCGGCCGGGACGTCGGGCACCTTGTTCGCGGCGCGCTCTGCGAAGAACGCGTAGCGCTGTGCGCCCGACTGCGGGCCGGTCATCACCTCGCGGAAGAGCTGCGCTTCGACCTTCATGCCCTCCTCGAACGGGAGATTCACCGCGGCCTCGACGCAACGGATGTTCGCCTCGGGGGCGAGGAACCCGCGGGTCTTCTTCGCGATCGATGCTCGGAAGCGGGCGAAGAGCTGCTCGTCGCCGCGGGCCGCCGCCACCTTCTCGTCGCGGTCGCGCACACGGGTGAGCGGCAGCTGCTCCGCCACCGCGCGGTTGGCGAACGCGACCGCCGTGGCGCGCAGGGCCGCGAGATCGCCGTCGGTCACCTCGTCGACGAGGCCACACGCGAGCGCCTCCGCTGTGCCGATGTGACGACCCGACGTCATCAGGTCGAGCGCCATCGGCGCACCGGTGATGCGAGGCAGGCGCTGCGTGCCACCTGCGCCGGGCAGCAACCCGAGGTTCACCTCGGGCAGACCGAACTTCGCGGACGACAGCGCCACGCGGTAGTGGGCGCACAGCGCCACCTCGAGGCCGCCGCCGAGGGCCGTGCCGTGGATCGCGGCGATGACGGGCACCGGTGCGTCCTCCATCGCGGCCTGGATCTCGCCCAGGCCCGGGCCCTTCGGCGCGCCGGAGAACTCGCTGATGTCGGCACCGGCGATGAACGTGCGCCCGTCGCAGATCACCACGATCGCCGACGCGCCGTCGGCGACCGCCTGGGTGAGCCCGAGCGACAGGCCTTCGCGGACGTGCCAGCTGAGCGCGTTGACCGGCGGGTTGTCGACGATGACGAGGGCGACGGAGCCTTCGGTCTCGAGGCGGACGGACTGCGTGAGCGAGGTCATCGCGACAGTCAAGCAGTCCGTGTGGTGCTGGTCTGACCCGTGCGTCGGGCGGGCGACGTGGGGGTCAGTGGGGCCAGGAGTCGACGGCGTCGACGAGGCCGTCGACGAGTGCCTGGGTGTGCGGCGTGAGGCCCGGCCCCTCCCAGTCCCAGAACAGCGGCGTGGTGCCCCGCACGCGGGGTGGCAGCTCGATCTGCACGCCCTGCTTCGGCGGCAGGTTCACCGGGTTCTTCGGGTGCAGGCCCTGCAGCTCCTTCGGGATCCGCTCGAGGTCGGTGGCGATCTCGTAGGCGGGGAGGCGGTGACGCAGCCGCTCGCCGACGTGGTGGGCGAGGGCCCGGTTCTGCCCGCCGACGAGGAGGGTGGTGAAGTAGCCGCGCCGCCCGAAGCCGTGGATGGTGATCACCGTGTGCACGTGATCGACGAACGATCGCAGCCGCTCGCTGACGGCCGGGTCGAAGCGGGTGGACGGAATGTGGCGCTCCATGCCCTTCGGCTGGTGCACCCCGTAGTAGCTCGCCCCGGTGCGTTCGGCGGCCGCGCGGGCGATCACGTCGGTCATCTCCTCGAGCGCGCCGCCATGGAACGCCATGAACCCGAATCGGCTGCGCAACTCGCACACCTCGTCGACACCCGGCGTGGCGAGGAGCTCGGCGAACTGTTCGCTCATGCCTGGACCGTCGACCGGTTCACTCGGCGCCGGGCGGATCGAGGCGAGGCGGCTGGTGCCGCTTGTTGACGATCGAGGCCACGACGGCCGCACCCACGATCAGAGCGAGCACCGCGGCGACCGGCTGCCAGTGGTCGTTCAGGAAGTTCTGGGCGTTGTTCTGAATGCCCTGCACCGCGTCGGTGATGGGATCCTGCTCTTCTTGGATGTCGACCTTCCAGAAGTACCAGAGCAGGTAGGCGCCGGCGATGAGCACGAACGCGCCGGCCAGCATCTCCACGTACTGCATGCTCGACCGCAGCGCCTTGAGCAGCCCGGTGTTGGCGACGCTCAACGCGACGGTGAGCGACGTGACCACGAGCGCCATGCCGAGGCCGTAGGCGACGACGTTGGCGACGCCGGCCGCGTACCCCTCTCGGTTTGCCGCGCCGAACAGCACCACGCTGAACAGCGGGAGCGTGCACCCGATGGAGGCGACCGCGTAGGCAATGCCGTAGACGAACATCGACGACACGGTGCGGTCGCGTCCACCGGCGTCGAGCTTGGGTGTGTTGATCGGCAACTTGTAGCCGAACAGCATCGCGATGCCGAGCACGACGAAGACCACGCCGATCACGCCCGTCGCGTATTTGGCGTTCTCCGCGACCCAATCGGTGAAGAACCGTGTGATCGATCCGACGATCAGGAACACGAGCATGAAACCGGCGGACACGGCGCCGCTCACGAGCAGCGCCCGGGAGAGCGACGCTCGTTCGCGTCCGGCCTCACTGCTCGAGATGCCGAGGAAGTACATCAGGTACGTGGGGAGCAGCACGAAGCCGCACGGGTTGACCGTCGCGACCATGCCGACGATGAACGAATAGGAGAGGTTCATGCGAGCAGCTCCTCCACGTAGGTGCGGAGATCGTCCGCCTCGAGCACGCCGGATTGGCGCACGATCGTGCCGTCGGCGGCGACGAAGAAGGTGCTGGGGAAACGCGCCACGCCGAGCTCCACTGTGAGGGCACCGTCGCGATCGAGCAGCAGTTCGTACTGGACGCCGCGCTCGCGGGCGAAGGACTCGTTCGTCGCGGGCACGTCCTGCGGATTGACCCCGACGAAGCGGACCCGATCGCCGTACTCGGCCTGCACCTCGGCGAACGCCGGGAGCTCGCGCTTGCACGGCTCGCATGTGGAGTACCAGAGGTTGATCACCAGCGGCTGGCCACGCAGCTCGTCGGTGTTGATGGCGTCGCCGTCGTTGGTGAAGAGATCGATCGACGGCAGCGGGTCGCCGTCGACCTCGTCGTTGGTCTCGATGCCGGGGATCTGCGCGGTGCCCGGGGTCTCGAGGATGGCGACCTCATCGTCACCGGCGCCGGCGGGGTCGTCGCCCGAGGTGTCCTCACCGTCGCGGCTGAGCGCCCACCCGCCGACGACGCTGACGACGAGGGCGGCCGCGAGCGACACGAGCAGCACCCTGATCCGCACTGCTGGGCGCGATCGACGGTCGGTGGGCACGTCGTCAGGTTACCGATCGGGTTCCTCGCCAGGGGTGGCGCGGGGCGAGCTCCCTGCGCCTCCTGCCACAGTCGGGGGGTAGCTGTGGCAGGAGGCCGCACGGGGACAGTCGCAGGCTCGCTCGATGCGTCACCCACGACCGGATCTGGTTCGGTCTGGTTCGGTCTGGAAGGTCTGGAAGGTCTGGTCCGGTTCGATCGGGATCCGAGGCTCGGGGCTCTGTTCCCACCGCCTCGACGTTCGAACCATCGTTCCGGTCGCGTCGGATCCCGATGTGCGGGACCCGACGCGACCGGCACGGGTCGGCTGGTCGCCCGGCGAGGGCTAGGTGTGTTCGCCGGGGACGTTGTCCTTGAATGTGTTGAGGCATGCGGCTGGGGTTGACCATCCGAGCGCACCGTGGGTGCGGTGCTGATTGTAGA
>CAUJET010000154.1 GCA_963169665.1 Actinomycetota bacterium
GACTCAGCCCTCGGTGGTGGTGGGACCGGCGGACGCGGCGTCGACGACGACCTGCGACTCGCGGGCCGCGGCGGCGAAGATGCCCTTGCTCATCAGGCTCGGCTCCACCTTGCGACGCTGGAGGTAGATCGCCGCCCGACCGGCGTGGATCGTCGGGTCGTCGGGTGCCGCCCAGCCAGCGAGATCGGCGAAGTGACAGGCGAGGCGCATGTCGTTGTCGCTCGCGGCCTGTTCGGCGCGGCGGAGCAACACATCGGCGCCACCGGCGAGGTCGGCGATCGCGGTTGCGACCTGTGCGTCGGGTGACGGCTTGAGGCGCGAGGCGGCGCCGTCCCACCAGCCACCGAACTGGCGCCAGATGCCGCGGACGACGAACTCGGGCTCGTCGTACAGCGGTCGCAGGTACGGCTTGGCCAGGGTGTCTGCCGGCACCTGCACCGTGTGCACGATCGTGTCGAGGGTGGCGCCGGCGTTCATCATCGCCACCACGTCGGTCACCAGGTCCTCGAGCGCCGTCGCGACGTCGTCGAGCACGCGGGCGATGCGTTCCCTGCCGGCGATCGGGAGGCCGTGGGCCGGCAGCAGCAGTTCGGGCTCCTTTGCGATCATCGCCCGCAGTGCCGCCGCCCACTCGATGGGGTAGCGCTGCACCTTCTGGGGATTGCCTGCGTTGGGGAAGTTCCAGATCAGGAAGTCGCCCGTCATGAGCCACTTCTGCTCGGGAAAGAACGACCAGAGGTGGTCATCGGTCTCGCCGCGGGCGTGGTGGAACTCGATCTCGTGTCCGCCGATCTGCATGCGGTCGAACAGGCCGACCTCGCGATCGGGTCGAAGAGTGTCGGTCGGGATGAAGCGCGGTGCGGTGGCGCGCGTGGTGACCGGGACGCCGCCGCTGTCGCCGCTGCCCATCGTGAGCTGGAGATCGCCCGCGATCCCGCCGAACTGGCGGGCGTTGATGAGCAGGTTCCAGTCGTTGGTGTACGTGTAGCGGTCGAAACGCCTGGCGACGTTCTCGTGGCCGATCACGATGGGGTGGTCGGCGGCGAAGAACTTGCTGCCGCCGACGTGGTCCGCGTGGCCGTGGGTGTACACGAGGTGGCGGATCGGCTCGGCCCGCCACTGCTTGATCGCGGCGACGACCGCCTGGCCGGTGCGGGCGTGTGATGCGTCGAACGCCATCAGCCCGTCTCCCGAGTCGACCACGACGGAGTGGCTGAAGCTCTCGACCATCGCGAGCCCGTCGGCGATCTCGCTGAGCTCGTTGGTGGTGCGGTTCACCGGTTGGTCGGCGTGTCCCGAATCGATGATGCGGGCAGAGAGATCGAGCAGATCGGCCATGCGCGGAACCGTACTCCCGCGCCCCACCCGCCCCCGAGACCCGAGTGCCAGCCGTCCACCCGAGTGCCAACGGACCACCCGAGGTTTCCTGGCGCCCCCGGGTGAGCCGCTGGCACTCGGATCAGGCGGCGTCGGCGGCGTTGGCGGCGAGGTAGGCGGCGGCGTCGATCGGTTTCGATTGCGAGTAACCGACCGGCAGGCGCACCGTGCCGGCCGCGCTGCCGAAGAACACCTGGAACGCGTGCAGCCCGCGGTACAGGCCCGGCTCGTCGCGCAGGGTCTCCGCGTAGGCGGTGACGACCGCGACGTATCCGTCGTTCGGGTTGTACTGGTACACCGCGGCGGTCATGTCCGCCGGGCCGCCGCTCTGGGCGAGATAGGTGGCGGCGCCGATGATCGCGTCGCGGGTGACCAACGGATCGCCGGTGCAGCACTCGGCCCACGTGGTGGGGAGGAACTGCATCGGCCCGACGGCGCCCGCCGAGGACACTCCCTGGATGCGACCCATGCGGGTCTCCTGCAGGTGGATCGCTGCCAACCAGTACCAGGGGATGCTGGTGAGCGCTTCTGCCTCGGCGTAGTGGGCCAGCAGGGTGTCGACGGGTTCCGGCTCGACGATCGTCCACGCCGGGAGTTCGATGGGCGGCTCGCTCGGCGTGGTGTCAGCGGCGTTGCGAGCCTGGAGGAACTGGCGCGCCCGCACGATGCGCTCGATCGACGGCCTCGCCGCCGGGTCGAGCGCGGCGAGCACGGCCTCGTCGAGCTCCGGCTGGTCTGCCAACGCCCGCAACAGCAGCTGCAGGTGCTCGCCGGCGAGCACGACCTGCTCGGCCGGTGCCGCAGGATCGCTGATCGTCGTGTGCGCCGCCGAGAGGTCGGCCGCGAATCCGGGAGCATCCGGCACGGCGGTGAGGCGCGCCTCGCCCAGCGCGTTCTCCGCAGCGGCTCCCGTCGACACCGGCGGTTCGGTCGCCTCGGGTGGCGATGACGTCGGCGGCGTCCCCGGGCCGGTGATCTCGCTGCTCGGAGTCGGTCCCTCGACGTCCCCGGGCGCACACGCCCCGGTGCCGAGTGCGAGTGCCGCGACGAGGACGAGGTGGCACCGACGGATCACGTCCCGAGTCTCGCGTCCGCCCCCGACCTGTCCGGGTCATCCCGCAAGATCCGTGAGCCAAACGCCGCGTGTCGCGGCCGTTGGCTCACGAGTATCGATCGTCCGTGAGCGAGACGCCGCCAGACGCGGCGTGTGGCTCACGGAACTCAGCGGGGGAGGCCGAGGACGCGTTCGCCGAGGATGTTGCGCATCACGTTCGAGGTGCCGCCCATGATCGTGTAGCCGGGCGTGTACAGCAGGCCGTGGGTGACGTCGCTCCACAGCGTCGCCTCGGCGCCGAACGCGCGCGACACGAAGTCGGAGACGCGGGCCTCGTGCTCGGTGCAGAAGCACTTCGTCGCGGCGGAGAAGCCGGCGGGCGCCTGCTTGAGCACCTCGCGGATCACGAGGATGCGGCCGATGCGGTACTGGATCTCGAGCTGGGCGATCTCCTGGCGGATGACCGGGTCGCTGGTGTCGGCCCGCTCCTTGGCCATCAGGTACAGCGCCTGGTTGCTGACGAGCCGGTCGATGCCGCCGCGCTCGTGCTCGAGCTGGCGCATCGTCTGCTTGAACGCACCGCCCTCGGCGCCCACCAGGTTGATCGCTGGCACGCGCACGTCGGTGAAGAACACCTCGCAGAAGTGGCGGTTGGTGGTCATGTCCTTGATGGGTCGCACCTCGATGCCGGGTGTGTCCATCGGGACGATGATCTCGCTGATGCCGGCGTGCGGCGGGCCGTCGGTGCTGGTGCGGCAGATGAGGTAGCAGTAGTCGCTCTGGGCGCCGAAGCTGGTCCAGATCTTCTGGCCGTTGATCACCCAGTCGTCGCCGTCGCGCACGGCCTGCGTCTTCAGCGAGGCGAGGTCGCTCCCGGCGTTCGGCTCGCTCATGCCGATGCACCAGGTGGTCTCGCCCGACAGGATCTTCGGCAGGAACTCGGCCTGCTGGTCGGGGCGGCCGTAGGTGATGAGGGTGGGGCCCATCTGGCGGTCGCCGAACCACATCGCCGCGATCGGGGCGCCGGCGGCGATCATCTCCTCGCCGACGATGAGCCGCTCGATCGCCGGTCGACCGCCGCCACCGAACTCGGTGGGCCAGGTCATGCCGATCCAGCCGTGTGCAGCCATCTCCTTGGCGAAGTCCTTCGAGTAGCCGTTGATCCAGCTGTCGTTGTGACGACCGAACCGGGCGACGGCCTCGGTGGCCACCTTGCGAGCGCGCTCGCGGAGTTCGATCTGCTCGGGTGTCCAGGCGAAGTCCATCGCCGGTGATGCTACGACGAGGCGGCCTGGGGGAGCGGTGTCCGGCGGGTCCCCGTGGGGGTGACGTACGCCCTAAACCTGATCGTGTCGATAAATGCGATCGGATTCATCGGGAATTGGTAGCGTGTCGTCCGTGACCGATGCAGCCGCCCCGTCGTTCGACGCTTCGAGCCTCGACCTCGACGCCCTCAACGAAGCGTTCGAGGCCCACGGCGACGCCACGAAGATGATCCAGTGGCTCGTCGACACGATCCCGCTCGACCGCCTCATCGTCGCCTCGGCGATGACGTCGGACACCGTCCTGGTCGACGTCTCGGCCAAGGTCGCGCCCGGCATCGACGTGCTCTTCCTCGACACCGGCTACCACTTCGCCGAGACCTTGCAGACCGTCGACGCGGTGGGTGTCAAGTACCCGATCAAGCTGGTCGTCACGCCCGCCCCGCCGATCGGTGACGAGCGCTACCTCAGCGATCCCGACGGCTGCTGCCACCAGCGCAAGGTCGTGCCGCTCGAGGAGGGCCTCGCCGGCCGCCTCGGGTGGATCAGCGGCGTGCGCCGCAGCGACAGCGAGGTGCGTGCCAACACCCCGTTCGTGCAGCTCGACAAACGCGGCATGGTGAAGCTCAACCCGCTCGCCGCCTGGACCGACGCCGACCTCGCCACCTACGCCGCGATCCACGAGGTGCCACTCAACCCGCTGCTCGACCAGGGCTACCCGTCGATCGGGTGCATGCCCTGCACCCGCAAACCGGCCGAGGGCGAGCACGCCCGCGCCGGCCGGTGGAGCGCCCACGCCAAGACCGAGTGCGGCCTGCACCTGTAGTCCCCGCCCCGATCGACTGCCCCAGCCGTTTCCGCCGTTTCCGCCGTTTCCGCCCATCCCGCACGACCTGCCAGACCCCACCTGACGCCACGACCAGCAGACGACGAGGAGAGATTTCGTGACCGTGATCGACCAGACCAGCACCGAGTTCGACGACGCCGACCGCGTCGGTCTCGACCACCGCCTCGCCCAGCTCGAGGCGCATGCCATCTTCGTGATCCGCGAGGTCGCTGCCGAGTGTGAGCGTCCCGTGCTGCTGTTCTCCGGTGGCAAGGACAGCGTCGTCATGCTGCACCTCGCCAAGAAGGCGTTCGAGCCCGGCGTGATCCCGTTCCCGGTGATGCACGTCGACACGGGCCACAACTTCCCCGAGGTGATCGAGTTCCGCGATCGCCTCGTCGAGCAGATGGGCGTGCGGCTCGTGGTGGCGAGCGTGCAGGACGCGATCGACGAAGGTCGGGTGGCCGACCCGGGCCCCACCGGCTCGCGCAACCGGCTGCAGACCCAGCCGTTGCTGTACGAGGTGGGTCGCAACAAGTTCGACGCCGCGTTCGGTGGCGCCCGCCGCGACGAGGACAAGGCCCGCGCCAAGGAGCGCATCCTCAGCTTCCGTGACCTGTTCGGCCAGTGGGATCCGAAGAACCAGCGCCCCGAGCTGTGGCGTCTCTACAACCCGCGCGTCCGCGCCGGCGAGCATCTGCGCGCGTTCCCGATCAGCGACTGGACCGAGCTCGACATCTGGCGCTACATCGCGGTGAACGACATCGAGCTGCCGCAGATGTACTACGCCCACCAGCGCGAGGTCGTCGAGCGCGACGGCATGCTGCTCGCCACCAGCGAGGTCACGCCCGCGCTGCCCGGCGAGACGCCGTTCGTCGAGACCGTGCGCTACCGCACCGTCGGCGACATGACGTGCACCGGTGCCGTGCGCAGCGATGCCGCCACGCCGCTCGAGGTGCTCACCGAGATCGAGCAGAGCCGCATCACCGAGCGCGGCGCCACGCGTGCCGACGACAAGTTCAGCGAAGCCGCGATGGAAGACCGCAAGCGCGAGGGGTACTTCTGATGGAGCTGTTGCGCTTCGCCACCGCCGGGTCCGTCGACGACGGCAAGAGCACGCTGATCGGCCGCCTGCTGCACGACACCAAGGCGCTGTTCGACGACGTGATCGACGCCGTCGCGGCCACCACGGCACGCCGAGGGGGAGAGGGCCTCGACCTCGCCCTCGTCACCGACGGCCTACGCGCCGAGCGCGAGCAGGGCATCACAATCGACGTCGCCTACCGCTACTTCTCCACGCCGCTGCGCTCGTTCGTCATCGCCGACACACCGGGCCACGTGCAGTACACGCGGAACATGGTCACCGGTGCGTCCACCTCCGATGTCGCGGTCATCCTCGTCGACGCCCGCCACGGCCTGCGCGAGCAGTCGCTGCGCCACGCCGCCCTGTCGGCGCTGCTCGGCATCCAGCACCTCGTGCTCGCGGTCAACAAGATGGACCTCGTCGACTGGAGCGAAGCCCGCTTCACCGAGATCCGCGACGAGTTCGCCGCCCTCGCCGAGCGCCTCGACGTTCCCGTCGTGACCGCGATCCCCCTGTGTGCCCTCGACGGCGGCAACGTGGTCGACCCGTCGCCGCACACGCCCTGGTACGACGGCCCCTGCCTGCTCGAGCACCTCGAGACCCTGCCGTTGCCCCGTTACGACGAGGGTGCGTTGCGGCTGCCGGTGCAGTTGGTGATCAAGCCCGGCGTCGGCAGTGGTGCGGGCGTCACGGCCGAGCGCCGCTGGTACGCCGGTTCACTCGCTGCGGGCATCCCGCAGGTGGGCCAGGAGATCGTCGTGCTGCCGTCGGGCACGCACAGCCGCATCGCCGCCGTCGAGGGCAACGCCCCCGCGGTGCGCGTGCAACTCGAGCACGAGCTCGACGTGTCGCGAGGCGACGTGATCGCCGATGCGCACGACGCCCCGCACACGGTTCCCCAGATCCTCGCCCGGGTGGCATGGATGGCCGACAAGCCGCTGCGCGCTGGCAGCCACGTGCTGTTGAAGCACGGCACGCGTACGGTGAAGGCCGTGGCCACCCAGTTGCACGACCGGCTCGACGTCGCGACCCTCGACACCCACACCGGCGTCGACGAGCTCGGGCTCAACGAGATCGGCACCGTCACGTTCATCACCTCGCTGCCGCTGCCGATCGATGCATATGCAACGAACCGCACGATGGGCAGCTTCATCGTGATCGACGAGGTCACCAACGGCACCGTTGGTGCCGGCATGGTGGCCGAACCGGCGGGCGCACCGGTGTGAGCGAGCCGCACGTGTGGCTGGTGGGCGCCGGCCCGGGCGACCCCGAGCTGCTGACGCTCAAGGCTGCCCGGCTGATCGCCGAGGCCGACGTCGTGCTGCACGACCGGTTGGTGTCGCCCGAGATCCTTGCGTTGGCACGCCCCGATGCCGATCTCATCGACGTCGGCAAGCGTCCCGGTGGCAGCCACACCCAGGGTGTGCTCAACGAACTGCTCGTGCTGCACGCTCGGTCGGGCCGTCGCGTCGTGCGCCTGAAGGGTGGCGACCCGTTCCTGTTCGGCCGCGGTGGCGAAGAGGTGGAGGTGCTCGCCGAGGCGGGCATCGAGTGCGGGATCGTGCCGGGCATCAGCTCCTCGCTCGCAGGCCCCGCCGCCGCAGGCATCCCCGTCACGCACCGCCAGGTCGCCCGTGCGGTCACGATCGTCACCGGCCACGAGGCCACCGACAGCGATCCGGTCGACTGGTCGGCCGTCGGCCGACTGGGTGGCACGCTCGTGGTGCTGATGGGCATCGAACGCCGCGCTGCGATCGTGACGAAGCTGGTCGACGCCGGTCTCGCCGCCGACACGCCCGCCGCCGTCGTGATGCACGCCACCACGCCGCGCCAGCGCATCTGGACCGGTCGGCTCGAGCAATTGCCCGAGGCCGACGTCGAGTCGCCCGCGGTGATGGTGATCGGCGCCGTCGCGACCTTCGCGCACGATGCGGCGGCGCTCGTGGCGGCACATACGCTGCCGCTCGATGGCTGACCCGATCGACCTCGCCAACGCCCGCCGCATCGACGACGGCTATCCGATCGTCGTCCGTCTCGCCGGCCGGCCGGTGCTGGTGGTGGGCGGGGGCGTGATCGCGCTGCGCAAGACCGAGGGCCTGGTTGCCGCAGGGGCGACGATCACGGTGGTGTCGCCCGACTTCGCCGACGGCTTCGAGTCCCTCGAGGGCGTCACACTCGTGCAGCGCCGCTACGAGCCCGCAGATCTCGACGGGGCGTGGCTCGTCGTGGCGGCGACGAACGACCCGGTCGTGCAGCAGCAGATCTTCGACGAATGCGAGGCCCGCGGCGTGTTCTGCAACGCCGTCGACGACCCCGACCGGTGCAGCTTCATCCTCCCGGCGATCGAGCGACGCGGCCCGGTGATCGTGGCCGTCAGCACCCAGGGCCGCAGCCCGAGCCTGGCCAAGTACCTGAAGCAACACCTGGCCGCCGCGATCCCCGAGAACATCGAACACCTCGCCGACGAACTCGCCGCGAAGCGCAAGGCCATCCAGGCGGCCGGTGAATCCACCGAAGACCGAGAGTGGCCCAACCCCCTGTAAGCGTTTGATCGCTTTCGCGTCACATCGACGCGTTCG
Organism: Actinomycetota bacterium; assembly: GCA_963169665.1. Taxonomy (GTDB): domain Bacteria; phylum Actinomycetota; class Acidimicrobiia; order Acidimicrobiales; family Ilumatobacteraceae; genus VFMC01. The sequence continues at coordinate 8,183 of CAUJET010000154.1, forward strand.
TGAACAATCGCACGGCAACACCGGTTGCGTTTGGTCGGTGCCGCGTCACATCGACGCGTTCACGACCAGACGCGTGTGATCGCCCAGGGCTGGAGGACGGGCCTGAGCGATCAGACGCACAGCGGACGTCAGCCCCCTGCGGGAGGATTGGCGAGGTAGAGGTTGTAGCCCGGGTTCGTGCCACCGAGCGGGCAGGCGAAGGCCTCGGTGAACCCCGACGGAGCCAGCAGGAGCACCAGTTGCTGGTCCCCGTTCAGGGCTGTCGCGACGGTCGCTCCCTGGAGCGCTTGAGGATCGGAACACATCTCCGAGCCGAGAGGGAGACTCGACACCGCCACCCACGAACCGTCGCTCAAGGAGAACCCGGTGGCCGGGAACGACCCCGGTACCCTGCCCTCTGCGTCGACGCCGCCGAGACGGGCGCAGCCCGAGACGCCGTCGGCATTCCGGGTCACGCACACCCCACCGAGCACGCCGTCGAAGCGCACCGTCACCTCGTGGTCGAGCAGATCGAAGGTCGCGACCGTCGGCAACGTGCCGATGGTGGCGGTGAGGTCGGGCACCGCGTCGAGCCACGCCTGTTCGGAAACGGGACGCAGGTCTGCGAGCAGAGCACGGAGCTTCGTCAGCAGGCCGTCGTCGGGTTCCGTCATGTAGATGTCGAGGGTGTCGTCGCCGACGAACCGGGAGACGGCGGTCATCCCGCCACCGGTGTCCGACTCGTAGATGTCGGTGTAGTCCGCGACGGGATCGAGCCAATCGGCAGCCGATGGTCCCCAGATCCGCCCGATCGTCACCCACACCGAGAGCCCCCGGTCCGTGACGATCGAGATGCTGTTCGAGCCGGAGCTCACCACGGGGCTGTTGTCGTTCATGTACTCCTTGACCTTCAGCCACCCGGACCCGTCGACCACATCGACCGACATGTCCACGCCGGTCGCCGTCGCAATCACGTCGGTGGCCAGCGTTCGTGCTGCGGCCTCGGTACGTGAGCTCGTCACGACGGTGACCTGACGTCCTTGGAGGGACCACGAGAGCCAGCGGAGCGCGGGATCCCACGTCGCTTCCGCCGCCGATGACGGAAGCGGCGGTGTGGTGTCGCCGGTCTCGACCTCGATCGCGGCCTCGGTGCTCGCCGTCACGTCCTCGCCCAGCGCCGTGAGGGACACCAGCGCTCGCTCGCTGCCGTCGCTTCGTTCGAACACGACGGAGCTGCCGATGTACGACACATCGCCGGCCGCGTATCTGTTCATCTCGACGATCTGCCAGCCCGCCGGCAGTTCGCTCGGCAGGTAGTAGGCGTCGAGGAACTGGCCGGCGACGACCTCGGGGACGGTCGAGTCGGCGGGGTCGACCTCGTCCTCGGCGGACGGCCAGAGCACCAGCGCACCGACGGCCAGGACCGCCACGGCGGCGGCGACGGCGGCGAGCGGACGAACCCACTCCTTGCGGGGTTCGGGGCCGACGCTCACCAGTGTGTCGAGGTCGGCGACGGATGGGGGAGCGGGAGGCTCGGCGACGGCGGTGCGCATCATCGTGCGCAACCGGTCGTCGAGGCGCTCATCAGTCGGGTCGTTCAGCAGATCGTTCACTTCAGTACCTCACGCAGTCGGTCCTTGGCACGGGCCAGTTGGCGGCGCACCGTTCCTTCGGAGACGTCGAGCCAGGTGGCGACGTCGGGGATGGTCATGTCCTCCCAGTAGACGAGGTAAGCGATCGCTCGTTGTTGCGGACTCAGCCGGTCGAGCGCCCGTCGCACGTCGACCGCGTTCGTCGGATCGACCGAGCTCGTCACCACCAGCCGACCGGCACGTTCCTCGCGATCGGCACGTCGCCGGCTCGATCGCACCCGATCGGTCGCCCCGTTCACCACCGCTCGGGTGAGATAGGCGCGCTGATCGGTCACCTGCGGCCAGTCGGGCCGGCGCACCAACCGACCGACGGTGTCGGCGACGAGGTCGTACGCCTCGTCCCGTCCGACGATCGCGGTGGCCAACCGCATCAAGCGTGGCGCTTCGCTCCGGTAGAGCTCGGCCCACGGTGGTTCGTTCGGCGACCCGCTGACGGCCACCGGCGCTGCCGTGGTCGACCAGGTCTCGGTGTCGGGTTCACCCGTGGAGGACATCACGCCCCGAAGACGTCACCGCCCCACCCTACGTGTGACGGTTCGATCGGAAATCGACCGACATACCTGCGCGTCTGTTCACTTCCGCGTGCATGTGACGCGCCAGCGACCAAACGCAGGGGTGTCCGGGGAGGCACGTGACGACGAACACCTCACGTGAGGACCTTGGTCCCGGAACCCCGGGGGGTATCCGTGCGACCCTGTCATGTGGAGCTCACGGAGGCGACACATGGAACCACTCGATCTTGCACGTTGGCAGTTCGGCATCACGACCGTCTACCACTTCCTCTTCGTCCCGATCACGATCGGCCTGGCATTCCTCGTGGCGGGACTGCAGACGGCCTGGTACCGCACCCAGCAGCCCAAGTACCTCCGGCTCACCAAGTACTTCGGCAAGCTGTTCCTGATCAACTTCGCCCTCGGTCTCGTCACCGGCATCGTGCAGGAGTTCCAGTTCGGGATGAACTGGAGCGACTACTCCCGTTTCGTCGGTGACATCTTCGGGGCGCCGCTCGCGATCGAAGGTCTGCTCGCCTTCTTCCTCGAGTCGACGTTCCTCGGCCTGTGGATCTTCGGGTGGGATCGTCTCTCCCCGAAGCTCCACCTCGCCACCATCTGGATCGCCGCCACCGGCACGCTGCTGTCGGCTTATTTCATCCTCGCGGCCAACTCCTTCATGCAGAACCCGGTCGGCTACGAGTACAACCCCGCCACCGGCCGGGCCGAGCTCGTCGACTTCGCGGCGGTGCTCACCAACAAGGTCACCCTCGTCACCTTCCCGCACACGATCTTCGGCGCCTTCATGACCGCCGGTGCCCTGGTGCTCGGCGTGTCGCTGTGGAACCTCGTCCGCCGCCCTGACCGTGACCCCGATGCGTTCCGCACCTCGGGCCGAATGGCCTCGATCGTGTTGCTCGTCGCTGCGCTCGGCGTGGCGGCGAGCGGCGACCAACAGGCCAAGGTGATGACCGACGTGCAGCCGATGAAGATGGCCGCCGCCGAGGCCCAGTACGAGACCCGCGACCACGCATCGTTCTCCATCTTCTCGATCGGCACACCCGACGGTTCGGAGGAGACGTTCTCGTTGCGGGTGCCCGGCATGCTCTCGTTCCTCGCCGAAGGCGACTGGAACGCCACCGTCGAAGGCATCGACAATCTGCAGAGCGGGTACGAGCTGATGTACGGCCCCGGCGACTACACGCCGAACATCGCCCTCACCTACTGGACCTTCCGGTTCATGATCGGCATCGGCATGCTCGCCACGCTGCCGGCGCTGTGGCTGCTCTGGTGCACCCGCAAGGGGCGCCCGCTCTGCGTGCGCCGCTTCGCCCTCCCGGTCGCGATCGCCCTGCCGTTGCTGCCGCTCCTCGCGAACTCGTTCGGCTGGATCTTCACCGAGATGGGCCGCCAGCCCTGGATCGTGTTCGGCCTGATGCCCACCTCGGCGGGCGTCTCGCCCACGGTGTCCGCGGGCGAGGTGCTCACCTCGATGATCGGCTTCACGCTGATCTACGGCCTCCTGGCGGTCATCGAGGTGCGGCTGCTGCTCAAGACCATCAAGGGCGGACTGCCCGAACTGCCGCAGCCCGCCACCGACGACACCGACGGCGGGAACCCCACGGATCCCGGTGCCGGTCCCGACAACGACGACCGCGAACTCGCGTTCGCGTACTGACAGGAGCACATCGACATGGAGCTCACCACCGTCTGGTTCATCCTCATCGCGGTCCTGTGGACCGGGTACTTCGTGCTCGAGGGGTTCGACTTCGGCGTCGGCATCCTGCTGCCGGTGCTCGGTCGCGACGACCTCGAGCGGCGGGTGATGATCAACACCATCGGGCCCGTCTGGGACGGCAACGAGGTGTGGGTGCTCGTCGCCGGCGGCGCCACCTTCGCCGCCTTCCCCGAGTGGTACGCCACGCTGTTCAGCGGCTTCTACCTCCCGTTGTTCCTCATCCTCGTCTCGCTGATCTTCCGCAACGTGGCCTTCGAGTACCGCAGCAAGGGCGACAGCGAGACGTGGAAGCAGTGGTGGGACCGGGCGATCTTCTTCGGGTCGCTGGTGCCGGCTCTGCTGTGGGGCGTCGCCTTCGGCAACATCGTCCGCGGCGTCGAGATCGACGCCGACAAGGAGTTCGTCGGCAGCTTCTTCGACCTGCTCAACCCGTACGCGCTGCTCGGCGGTCTGGTGACGTTGTCGTTGTTCGTCACCCACGGGGCGATCTTCCTGTCGCTGAAGACCGTCGGCGAGATCCGCTCCCGGGCCCGCTCGATCGCGACCCGCACGGGCCTCGCCGCAGCGGTGTTCGCCGTCGTCTTCCTCGGATGGACGGCCGTCCAGCGCGACGGAGCCGAGCACTTCGGATGGTTCGTCGGCATGGCGGTCGTGGCAGCGGTCGCACTGCTCGGTGCACTCGAGGCCAACCGGCGGGGCCGTGAGGGATGGGCCTTCGTCGGCACCGCCACCACGTTGGCGTTCGCGGTCGCGTCGCTGTTCACGTCGCTCTTCCCGAACGTGATGCCGTCGTCGCTCGACGACGCCTGGTCGCTCACCACCACCAATGCGGCCTCGACACACACGACCCTCGTGATCATGACCTGGGTCGCCGCGATCTTCACGCCCATCGTGCTCGCCTACCAGACGTGGACGTTCGTGATCTTCCGCCGACGCATCGGGGTGCAGCACATCCCGACGCCCAAGGGCGTCGCATCCGAATCGCCGCAGGCACCGGCCCGACCCGCTGCCGACGCGGCGACCTGAGGCGACCAGCACGTGAAGCCGCTCGATCCGCGCCTGCTGCGCCACGCGCGAGCCACCCGCTCGATGCTCGTGGCGAGCGCCGCCCTCGGCACCGCCGTCGGCGTCGCCGTCGTGGCCCAGGCGTGGGTGATCGCCACTGCGGTGTCGAGGGTGATCCAGCGGGGCAGTGGTGAGGCACTCGCCCCGCTGGTCCTCGCCCTCGCCGCCATCGTGACGGTGCGAGCTCTGCTCGTGTGGATGCAGGAGGTGGTATCGCGACGAGCGTCCGCCTCGGTGAAATCGTCGTTGCGGCGCCAGCTCGTTCGGGCGGCGGCGACGTCGGGCGACGATGCGCTCGCTCGCACCAGGCGGAGTGAGGTGGCAGCCCTCGCGATCGGGGGCCTCGACGCGCTCGACGACTACTTCGGCAAGTACCTCCCGCAGCTGGTGCTGGCCGTGGTCGTGCCCGTGATCGTCGTCGCGCAGCTGGGACTCGTCGACGTGACCGCAGCGGTCACGGTGGTCCTCACCCTCCCGCTGATCCCGGTGTTCATGGCCCTCGTGGGTCGAACGACCGAAGCGTCGAACCGGTCGCGGTGGCGGGCCCTCAGTCGACTCTCGCACCACTTCCTCGACGTCATCGAGGGCATGCCCACGCTCCGCTCGTTCGGCCGGGGCGCGGCCCAGGTGCAACAGGTGCGGATCAGCACCGATCGCTACCGGTCCACGACGATGGCGACGCTGCGCATCGCATTCCTCTCGTCGCTCGTGCTGGAGCTGCTCGCGACGCTGTCGGTCGCGCTCGTGGCGGTCGGCGTCGGGCTCCGTCTCGTCGACGGTGGGCTCGACCTCCGCACCGGGCTGTTCGTCATCGTGCTCGCCCCCGAGGCGTACCTGCCGCTGCGCCAGGTGGGTGCCCACTATCACGCGTCTGCGGCAGGCGTCGCCGCCGCGGACGCGGCGCTCGCCATCCTCGAGTCGCCGAGTTCGCACCTCGGCGGGTCGGAGCGTGTGCCCACGAGCGGTGGGCCGCTCGCGATCTCCCTCGATGGCGTCTCCGTCGACCACACCGGGCGGGGGCGGCCGGCTCCGGACCGCGCCACGCTGACGATCCATGGCGGCGAAGTGGTGGGGCTCGCGGGTCCCAGTGGCTCCGGCAAGTCGTCGCTCGTCTCGGTGCTGCTCGGGTTGCGCTCGCCCGATCGAGGTTCGATCCGGGTCGCGGCAGGCTCCGGCGCACCGATCGATCTCGGCGAGGTCGATCCGGCCGACTGGCACCGGCACGTCGCGTGGGTCGACCAGCATCCGTTCGTGTGCGCCGGCACGATCGCTGACAACCTGCGCCTCGGCGATTCGGCCGCCGACGTGGTCGAGATGCGTCGAGCGCTCGAGGCCGTCGGCCTCGGGCTCGCGCTCGACCGGACCGTGGGCGACGGCGGCGACGAGCTGTCGGCGGGGGAGCGGCGTCGGCTCGCCATGGCCCGTGCACTGCTGCGCCGAGCCGATCTCGTGGTGCTCGACGAGGCGACGGCGGGTCTCGACACGGTGAGCGAGGCATCGATCGTCCGCGCAGCACGTGCGGAGGCCGATCGCGGCGCGGCCGTGCTGATGGTGGCGCACCGGCCCGCTGCGCTCGCCGGCGCCGATCGGGTGGTGGTGCTGGGATGAACGAACTCGTGCGGGTCCTCCGCCTCGGCCGCAGCGGTCGCGGGCGCCTGGCGCTGGCGGTGTGCGCCGGCGTCGGGGCGACGGGCGCCGCTGTCGCGCTCGCCGGTGTGTCGGCGTGGCTGATCGCCCGTGCCGCCGAGCGTCCGCCGGTGCTGTACCTGATGGTCGCGATCGTCGCCGTGCGAGCGTTCGGTCTGAGCCGTGGTGTGCTGCGGTACGTCGAGCGGCTCGCCGGTCACGACGCGGCGTTCCGGGTGCTGGCCGATGTCCGCGCCACCGTCGTCGATCGGCTCGCCCGACTGCTCCCGGGCGGTGCCCGCGCCATGAGCCGCGGCGAGATGACTGCCCGCTTCGTCGGTGACGTCGACGGACTGCTCGACCTGTGGGTCCGGGTCGTGCTGCCCGGTGCGGTGGCCGGCGTGGTCGCGATCGCATCGGTGGTCGCGATGGCGCTGATCCTCCCCGTCGCCGGTGTCGTCCTGGCGACCACCCTCGTGCTGGCCGGGGTCGTGGCTCCCGCGGTCGCATCGCGGTGGTCGGCGACCGCGCAACGCACGATCGCCCCCGATCGGGGCGAGTACCAACGGCGGGTGCTCGAGGTGCTCGACGGCGCGGCGGAACTGACGGTGCTCGGTCGCCTCGACGAGCGCCTCGACGAGCTCGACCGCCTCGACGGTTCGCTGCGGCGGGCCGAGGCCCGCACCTCGTTCGCCGCGGGCATCGGCAGCGCCATCGCCGTCGTCGCCGCCGGTGCTGCGATCGTCGGCTCGCTGTGGTTCGGCGCGGCGGCGATCGAGCGGGGCGACCTCGGAGGCCCGGCGTTCGCGGTGATCGTGCTGCTGCCGTTCGCGGTCCACGAGGCCGTCGGTGCCCTCGCGCCCGTCGCCGCAGCGCTCCCCGGGCTCCGGGTGTCCGCCCGCCGGGTGTGCGAGGTGATCGATGCCCCCGACCCAGTGGCCGAGCCCGCGGAGTCGGCCGACCTGCCCGACGGGCCGATCGGCCTCGAGATCCGCGGCCTCCGCGCCGGCTGGCCCGGCGGACCGATGGTGCTCGACGGCGTGGATCTCGCAGTCGCCGCCGGAACGACGGTGGCGATCGTCGGCCCGAGCGGTGCGGGCAAGAGCACACTCGCCGCTGCGCTGGTGCGCTTCATCGACCCGACGGCGGGCACGATCGTCGTGACGGGCGCCGAATGCTCGGTCGACACCCGCACCGTCGTCGGCGACGAGCTCCGCCGCGACATGGGGTGGTGCACCCAGGACGCCCACGTGTTCGACTCGACACTGCGAGCCAACCTCGCCCTCGCCGATCCCGCCGCCGACGACGGAGCGATCCTCGCCGCGCTGACCGGTGCCCGTCTCGGCTCGTTCGTCGCGTCGCTCCCCGAGGGGCTCGACACGATGGTCGGCGAACACGGCCGGGCGCTGTCCGGCGGGGAACGTCAACGGCTCGGGCTCGCTCGGCTCCTGCTCGCCGACCCTCGGATCGTCGTGTTCGACGAGCCCACCGAACACCTCGACGACGACACCGCGCGGGCCGTGATGCACGACCTGCTCGATGCCACGGCGGGCCGCACCGTGATCGTCATCACCCACCGCACCGATCTGCTGCGCGGTGTCGACCGGGTCGTCGCACTCCGCGACGGCCGACTCGTCGAGCCGGCCGAGGTCCCCACCGCTGCGAACCTCGTGTGCGGCGCCCCGACCGACGCGGGTGCACCCAGCGCCTGCCGGAGCTCGATCGGCGGCCCCGACCGGTGACATCGCCGATGCGCGGGCGAGCTCGGTCGCCTAGCGTGGTCGAGTGGCAACGACGGAGACCTTCGGCGCGTCGCTGCGACGGCTGCGCACGGCGGCCGGGCTGACCCAGGAGCGACTCGCCGAGCGATCGGGGATCAGCGCAGCAGGTGTCGCAGCGCTCGAGGCGGGCCGTCGCACGTCTCCCCGTCTCACCACGGTCGGGTTGCTCTGCGATGCGCTCGGCGTCGACGCCGAGCAGCGAGCCGCCCTGATCGCCTCGGCGACGGGCGATCCGGCGACCGCTCCGACCGGCCGCCGGATCGAGCCGCGCGGGGCGCTGCCCGACACGTCGCGTCCGGGCCATCACCCCTTCGTGGGCCGGGCCGCGGAGTTGCAGACCCTCCGCGATGCATGGGCGCGACGCGCCCGGGTCGCATTGGTGACCGGCGAGGCCGGGGTGGGCAAGACCACCCTGGCGGACGAGTTCGCGGCCGAACTGGCCGAGCAGGGTGTCACGGTGCTGGTCGGTCGCTCGACGACGCACCAACTCGGCGTGTTCGAGGCGTGGATCGATCCGATCCGGACGGCGTTGCGACGCTTCGACACGGGGGTGCCGATCGAACTGCGCGACCTTGGTCGCCTCGTTCCGGGGCTCGTCGACGGTTCGTCGGATCCGCTGATGCCGAGCCGCTCGGACCCGACGGTGGAGCGACGGCTGCTCTTCGAGACCGCGGCGAACCTCCTCGGCTCGACCGGACCGACGCTCGTGGTGCTCGACGACCTGCACTGGGCCGATCAGGGCACGCTCGCCATGCTCGCCTTCCTGTCGGCGCACGAGCGGCTCGCCGACCTGATGATCGTGGGAACGATCCGGTCGACCGACGTCACGACGGCGACCGGCGCAGCGCTCGCCGAACTGCGTCGCCGGTGTGTCGTCGCGTCGGTGCAGCTCGACGGTCTCAGCAGGGCCGAACTCGTCGAGTTGGTGGCCGACGTGGCCGGTGCCGAGACATCCGACGGGTTGATCGATGCGGTGAGCGGCGCGACCAATGGCAATCCGTTGTTCATCCGCGAGCTCACCGAGCACCTCCTCCGCCACGGCATCGAACCGGGGAGTGCGACGCCGACGGTGCCCGAAGGGATCAGGCAGACGATCGACCTCCGCGTCGCCGGCCTGTCGACCGAGGCACAAGCACTGTTGCGTGCCGGCGCGGTGCTCGGCCCCGACTTCGACCTGCACCTCGCAGGCCGGATGGCGGGCCTCGACGGTGAGACCCTGCTCGCTGCTGCCGAGGACGCGCTGCTGTCGAGCCTCGTCGTGGAACGCACCGCCGCGGCGGTCGCGTTCTCGCACGGCCTCGTGAGCTCGGCGATCTACGAGGGCACCTCTGCACTGAGGCGATTGGGTCTGCACCGCTCCGCAGCGACGTCGCTCGCCGATCGGAACCCCGTCGCCGCAGGCGAGATCGTCGACGTCGCCAGGCACTGGGCGATCGTCGCGGCAGGCGATCCGACGGCACGGAACACCGCCGCTCGATGGTCTGCACGCGCCGGCATCGCCGCCTCCGCCGCGGCCTCCGTCGACGAGGCGATCGCCTGTTTCGAACGTGCGATCGCGACCTGGGACGAGCCGAGCTCCGAGTACGCCGACACCCTGGTGCGGCTCGGGTCCGCGTTGATGGCGGCCGGCAACCTGAGCGAGGGCAAGGACCACCTGCTCGATGCGCTGCGGGTCGCCGACGCGGCCGGCGACGCGGCGGTGTTCGCCCGTGGCGTCCTCGGGCTGTCGGCGAGCGTGCGCTACACCCAGAGCGACCCCGAGCGGATCGCCGAATTGGAGGACGCGATCGCCAGGCTCGATCCGGCCGAGATGGTCCTGCGTCCCGCACTGCTCGCGACGCTCCGTCGTCAGTTGGGCTTCGTCGACACCGACGAGGCGGAACTGCGGCGTCGGGACGCGGCCGACCTGGTGGCCGAGGCCGTCTCGAGCCCGCACGTCTCCGAGGAGCTGCTCATCTCGCTCGGCAGTCTGCGCGACTCCCTGGTCGTCGACGACCCCGAGCCGCTCGGACGCCTGGCGCGGGACATCATCCGTGTCGCGCGGGCCCGGCAGGACTTGCCGGTGCTCTCGACCGGCTGGTACCGGCAGGCGTGGGCAGCCCTCGAACTCGGCGAGGCAGGACGCTTCCGTGAGGCGGTCTCCGAGTACCGGACGATCGCCGAACGTCTGCGGCGCCCGTACGAATTGGCGCTGTCGTCGAACATGCTCGCGGCCGTGGCGCAGATCGAGGGACGCTACGACGACGCCGAGGCGGCGGGCCAGGAGGCGCTGGCCCACGCGTCGACGATCGAGGACGGCAACTTCAGCTGGGTCTACTTCGCGAACTCCGGCATCCGCGCATACGACACGGGTCCGTCGCGGCCGACGTTCGAGATGATGACGGCGGTGCGCCCCGACTTCGGAAAGCTGGCGACGTTCGAAGCGGCGTATGCCGCCATGGCGGGTGCCGTCGGGGAACGTGAGCTGCTCGAGGAGCTGTTCGAGCAGCAGATCGGGCGCAACGGTGAGGTGATCGACGCGAACTGGGCGTATCTCAGCGCGGAACGCCTCCCGGTGGTCGGCATGTGGGCGTGGGCCTGCGGCAGCGACGGCGACATCGGTCGAGCGGCGATCGTGCGCGACCGGCTCGCCCGGGTCGCCGAACTCGGCGTCCGCGTCGTGCGCATCGCGCCGGTCGGTGCCTGGATCGGCCCCCTCGACCACCACCTCGGCGTGCTCAGCCGGGTGGTGGGCGACCTCGATCGTGCCGACGTGCACCTCCAGCGTGCGCTCGCGGTCGAAGAGGAGCTGAACGGCCGGCCGTACACGGTGCGGACGCTGATGGAACTGGCGGCGGTCGCCCGAGCGAGAGGTGGACCGGACGCATCTGACCAGTCAGAGGCCCTGACCGACCGCGCACAGCGGCTCGCCGCCGACATCGGTCTCGAAACGATCCTCGACACCTGCCACTGACCCGAAGGGGGCGATTCGCTGGCCTGTGAGACCCGTTGTCAGGGTGATGTGAGGGTCGTGTCACTGGTGACGACGCCTCGACGAGCGCATCGTCGTGGTCATGAGTTCGCTCCTCGACACCCGCCTGTTGCTCAGCTTCTGTTTGACCGCAGCAGTGATCGTCGTGATGCCCGGGCCCAGCGTGATGTTCATCGTGAGCAGGGCGTTGGCGGTCGGCCGGCCGGCCGCGATCGCCGCAGCCGCCGGCAACTCCCTGGGGCAGACGTTCCAGGGTCTGCTCGCCGCGTTCGGCATCGGCTCGATCATCGCCGAGTCCGATCTGCTCTACGACGTCATCAAGTTCGGTGGCGCGATCTACCTCGTGTCGGTCGGCGCCAAGACGCTGCGGAACCGGCAGTTCGCATCGGAGGACTCGACGGTTGCCGAGGTCCCCGGGCGACGGACCGAGCTGCGACACGGCTTCATGGTCGGCGCGACCAACCCCAAGACCATCGTGTTCTTCGCCGCAGCACTTCCCCAGTTCGTCGATCGGGACCGTGGCTTCGTGGTCGGGCAGATGCTCATGCTGCTCGCCGCCTACGGCACGATCTCGTGGTTCAGCGACACCTCGTGGGGCGTCGCCGGCGGCTCGATCAGGCGGTGGTCCGCCGGGTCGCCCCGTCGAATCGAGCGACTGATCGGCATCGGCGGATGCTGCATCATCGCCGTCGGAGGATGGATGGCGCTGTCACACGGCGCCGCCTGAGACCGGCGTCATGCGCCGCGGTGATCGCCCGGGTCTGTTGGAGAGGCGCCGGGTGGTCACCGGCGGTTGCCCACGGTGTGCGACGAGCGCCACGCGATCGCATCGATCATCGCAGCCGGGCACTGCCACCCGTTCTCGCGTGGGCGGACGCTGAGAGATCGCTGAGAGCGACGAGGAGAGGTCGCTCGGCATCGGCGTGCCCGGCTGCGATGATGCATCGGTGCGGATCCTCGTGGTGGAAGACGAACCGGTGATCGCCCAGGCGCTGGTCGACGGTCTCCGTGGCGAGGGCTATGCGGTCGACCACGCGCCGCGCGGCGACGACGGGCTGTGGATGGCCACCGAGCAGCACTACGACGCGATCGTGCTCGACGTGATGCTGCCGGGCATGAACGGTTTCGTCGTCTGCCGCACGCTGCGCGAGCGGGGCAACGACACGCCGATTCTCATGCTGACGGCCAAGGACGGCGAGTACGACCAGGCGGAAGGACTCGACACCGGTGCCGACGATTATGTGGTGAAGCCCTTCTCGTTCGTCGTGCTGTTGGCCCGGCTGCGAGCCCTGGTTCGGCGCGGCCCGTCGGAGCGGCCGGCCGTGATGCAGGTGGGCGATCTGGTCCTCGACCCCGCCGAGCGCCGTTGCCGTCGTGGCGACACCGAGCTCGAGCTCACGCCGCGAGAGTTCGCACTGCTCCGCTTCCTCATGCACCACGTCGGTCGCGCGGTCACCAAGCGCGAGATCGTCGAAGGTGTGTGGGGCGACGACGAGCTCGATCCGAACGTCGTCCAGGTGTACATCGGCTATCTGCGCCGGAAGGTCGACGAGCCGTTCGGCACCTCGACGATCCAGACCGTGCGCGGCATCGGCTACCGGGTCGAGGCGGAACGTCGATGACCGCGGTGCCGGCCTCACCGCGGCGAGGACGGCGACCGATGCGGTCACTCCGTGCACGCATCGTGGCGCTCGCCGCCGTCGGTGTCGCGGTGTCTGCCACCGCGGCCACGCTGCTCGTGGTGCACCGCGACTGGCGGCTCGAGGACGCGACGCTGCTCGACGTCGTCATGGACGAGACCGACCGCCTCGACCGCAGTGTCGCACAGCAGTTCGACGACGGTGAGGAGGCCACGATCGACGTCCCGGTCGAGGGCGACGCCGTGGCCATCTTCGGTGTCGACGGCGAGACCGTCGACACCGCCGGCGCTCTGTCGTCGCGCGACTTCGACCAACTCGCCGAGGAGTTCGAGATCGACACGCTCAGCGAGTTCGACATCGTGTCCGACGACGTCGAGATCGACGGCACGGTGTTCGCCGTCGGTGTCACCGGATGCATCGAACCGGCGGCGTGCGAGGCGATCGTCGTCGCCCGCGAACGATCGTCGTTCGGCTCGCACGTGCTCGACCGGATCGCCTGGATCCTCGGGATCGTGCTGCTCGCCACGCTGCTCGCCGCCTTCGCATCGCGCTGGGTCGTCGGCAGGTCGTTGCGACCGGTCGACCGGATGCGACGCGAGGTCGACGAGATCACCACCGACGACCTCAGCCGTCGCGTGGCGGTGCCGACCACGGGTGACGAGGTGGAGGCGCTCGGCACGAGCTTCAACCGGACGATCGACCGCCTCGAACGAGGCGTCGACGCGCAGCGGCGGTTCGCGTCCGACGCGGCGCACGAGCTCCGCAGCCCGCTCGCGGGGGTGCGGGCCGTGCTCGAGGTGGGGCAACGGCATCCCGATCGGGTGGCCGAGTCGATGGCCACGGCGATCGACCAGATCGACCGTGCGAGCCGACTGATCGACGACCTGCTGGTGCTGGCCCGACGCGACGGAGACCGGACGCCCCGCGAACGCAAGGCGGTCGACCTCGACGACCTCGTCGCGTCCGAGGTACGTGAGGCAGCATCTCGGTATCCGGAGCTCGCGTTCGACCGCCGTGGCGTGACGCCGGTGCAAGCGTTCGTCACCGGCCCGTCGATCGCCCGCGTGGTGCGGAACCTGCTCGACAACGCAGCCGTCCACGCACGCGGTCGCGTCCGTGTGCGGCTCGGCGCGGCGATGGGGCGGCCAGGGTCCGAGCTCGGCTGGGAATTGATGGTCGACGACGACGGTCCGGGCGTGCCTCCGACCGAACGTGAGCGGATCTTCGAACGCTTCGCCCGTCTCGACGAGTCGCGCAGTCGTCACACCGGTGGCACCGGGCTCGGACTCGCGATCGTGCGCGACCTGGTGACCGAACACGGCGGCACGGTCCTCGTCACCGACAGTGACCTCGGCGGCGCATCGTTCGTCGTGCGAGTGCTCCCGACCGGCTGACGGGCCGACCGATCCGGCCAGCGGACGCACACTCCGGGCGACCGTCGTTGGGGCACGGATGTTGGCACCGGACTTCTCAGCGTTCTCTTCGACTCCCACGGCGGTCTCTCAGGGAGCGATCGTCATCGTGTGCCGGGTCGGTCGCACACAGCGTTCGGCCGGGCCACGCCGCATCGTGGCGTGCTCCCCGAGGAGACCCCATGAACCGCTCCCTTCCCATCCGTCGTGCCGACAGCCCGATCCGTGTGCTCGGTCGTCGCCGCCGTCTCGTGTTCGCGCTGGCCACGCTCACCGCTGCGGGTGCCGCCGGCGCCGTGGTGCTGCAGTCGCCCGCCTCGGCGGTGGTCGACGGCGAACCGACGGCCATCGCACAGGCGCCCTGGCAGGTGTCGCTGCAGGACGGCTCCGGCCACTTCTGTGGCGGCAGCGTGATCGACGCCTCCACGATCGTGACCGCTGCCCACTGCGTCGAGGGATCGACCGGAGCGGGGCTGTTCGTGCGTGCGGGTGTGACCGATCGGACGGACTCGACCGGTCAGGACCGGGACGTCGCACGCGTGATCGTGCACCCGGGCGGGTTCGATGCCGCCGCCGACGTGGCGCTCCTCGTCCTCGCCCGCCCGCTGTCGCTCGGCGCCTCGGTGCAGACGATCGGTCTGGCATCGGCGGCCGACGTCGCAGGGGCATCGTCGGCGGTGGTCTCCGGCTGGGGTGCCCGAGCGGAGGACGACGCCGACGGCTCGACCACGCTGTTGTCGGCCGAGGTGCCGATCCTCGACGACGCCACCTGTCAGGCCGCGCTCGGCGGCGACGGCGGCATCGTGGCGGCGAACGAGCTGTGCGCCGAGGGGCTCGGTGCCGGATCCTGCTACGGCGACCGCGGCGGCCCGCTCACGGTGGTGGGCGTGGACGGTACGGTGAAGCTCGCCGGCGTGGTGAGCTGGGGGATCGAGTGCGCCGTGTCGCCCGGCGTGTTCGCCGAGGTGCCGACGTTCGCCGGATGGATCGTGGACGGTGCCGCCGCCGGTGTCGGCGACACGCCGCATCCCGACGGCGAGATGTCGCCCGACGAGGTCGCGACCGATGTCGGCTGGGACGACGGCTGGGACGACAGTTCGGATGACAGCTCGGACGACGAGGCCGGCGATGCTTGGGACGACCAGGGCGATCTGGGCGTCGGTGGCGCGGCCGGCGACGGTGCCGATGCCGGGTGCCTCGACGACGTCGGTGTCGACGGCGACCAGGGAGGGATCCCCACGGACGCCGACGAGGACGGTTGGCTCGACGACGCGGCGATCGAGGACGTGTGGGACGACGGCACCGAGTGGGAGACCGACTGGGACGCCGACTGGGATGACGGCTCCGACGGGGACACCAGCGGGGACGACGACACGGCCGACGACGACGCCGACTGGGACGACACCGACTGGGACGACACCGACTGGGACGACACCGACTGGGACGAGACCGGGTGGGACGACGAGGACGGCTGGATCGGCTGAACCACGTCACGCGGTCGGAATGGTGTTGCGTGTGATCGCTCGGGCCCGCAGGACGGTCCTGGGCGATCACACGCGTGTCCTCAGGGGCCGACGACCCGCTTCTCGATCATGTCGGCGAAGTACGTCTCGGCGCCCTCGTTGATGTTCCAGCTCCACACGATCTCGGGGTGCACGAGGATCCGGCCGGTGGTGCCCTCGCGCTCGATCGCCTCGGCCCGGCCGTAGATCTTGATGCCGCGCACCACCCACGGATCCTCGGAGGCGATGTCGTCGATGGTCACCGACGCACGTCCGTTGCGGACGATGTTCTTCCACTTGTACGTCGCCGGGTTCACCCGCCCACCGATGTCGATCGCGTCACCGTTCAGCTGGTAGCGCACGGCCGCCACGTCGGGTCGACCGGTCGGCGAGGCGGTGCCGATGCGGGCCACACGCTGCGAGGTGAGGTAGGCGCGTTCGGCGTCGGTGAAGACGCTCGGTGGGCCCTGCTCGTCGCTCACTTGACCTCGTAGACCTCGAAGGTCACCTGGCCGCCGCCGCTGGTGCCACGACCGATCGCCACCACGTTGTTGAGCCACGTGTAGTTCTCGTGGGCGGTCTGGAACATCGGAGCGGTGGTGATGTGCGTGGCGCCGTCGAGGCCGATGCCCTTGTACTCGCAGTAGATGTCGGCGCCGTCGTCGGTCTTCAGCAGGATGCGCACGTCGAGCTGCATCGTGCCGTCGGCGCGGACGGTCACCCAGTCGCCGCCGGGGCCGCTCACATTGCCGCGCAGCCGTGGGCCCTCGAACGTGCCGGTGCTCGCGTCGACGATCACGCGCGTGCCCATCGGGCCGTTGGCGATCATCCCCGTGAGGTTGGTGGCGATGGTGGCGGTGAACAGGAGCTCGAGTGCAGGTGCAGCCATGAGCGGCAACGTACAGCGGAGGAACCATGTGGCTCGACGCGGAGGGTTCGGCGTAGGTTTCCTGCTCCATGGAGATCCGCCGCATCACCGACGGTGACGACCACGCGCACGCGGGCCGTCTCGTGCAGGCCGCGTACGGCGCGCTCGCCGACATGCCGGAGGAGCGCGAGTACCTCGAGTATCTCGGCGACGTCGCGGCTCGTCGCCACGAAGCCGACGTGATCGTCGCAGTGGTCGACGACCGGATCGTGGGATGCCTCACGTTCGTGCCAGGACCGGGCACCGACCACCACGAGTTCGACGATCCCGACTCGGCGAGCTTCCGCTACTTCGGGGTCGATCCGGCGGTGCAGGGCGCCGGTGTGGGTCGGGCGATGGTGCAGTGGTGCATCGACGAGACCCGCCGGCTCGGCCGGCCCCGGCTGCGGATCCACACCCTGCCCGTGATGGCCGCCGCGCAGCACCTGTACGCGCGGATGGGTTTCGTACGCACGCCGGAGTTCGACGAGAACTGGGACGGCGTCGAGGGCATCGCCTACCTGCACGAGCTCGCCGGGACCTGAGTCGGCGGCCTGGGCCCGTCACAGAACGTATTGTTCCGACGTCGACACGGACATGGCGACACGTCGACGTGCACGTGGACGGAGGAGGGGATGGTGATGAAGTTCCGTTGGGACGCTCCGGGTCCGGGTCGGTGGTCGTGCGACCGGTCGCACATGCCGCCGGGCGCCACGCCGATCATCCAGCACATCGCGTCGACCGCGATGCCTGCCGGGATGCGGCGCACGTTCGCCGAATTCGGCACGCCGCTCGACACGCTCGACGTCCGGTTCGTGAACGGCCAGTTCTACTCGCGTCTGCGACCGCTCATCCGTCCCGACAGACCCTCGGCCTCGACGCCGCCGACGTTCGTGCTGAAGCTCGCCGTACGCCTCCATCCGGAGATGCGGCGCCGCAACGTGACGGCCGGACGGGTCGTCGTCGAGCAGCCGTGGAACCAGGTGATCCACGACTGGCACCACGGAGGCAAGGCCGTCCTCGTCGCCGCCAACCTCGCGCTGCAGGACGTCGACATCGCATCGCTCGACGATGCCGCGCTCTTGGCCCACGTCCGCCGCTGCATCGACCACTGCACCAGCAGCTGGGAGCACCACTTCTGGCTCCACGGTCACGACCTCGGTCCGCTCGGGCAGTACGTGCAGGAGATGATCGCCTGGGGTCTGCCCGCCGGCGAGGCACTGTCGCTGCTGGAAGGAGCGTCGCCATCCACCAGCGCTCCCACGCGTGCCTTGCGCGAGATCCGCGACCTGGTGGAGGCAACGGGTCGTCAGCCATCCACGCTCGACGAGCTGCGATCGATCTCACCGGCGATCGACGCGCTGGTCGGTGACTATCTGCGCCACCGAGGCATGGTGTTGTTCTCGCGGTACGACCTCGACGGCATCACGCTCATCGAACGCCCCGATCTCGTCCTCGCCGCGATCATGAACGCCGAGGTGCACGACGCCTCGGCGGAGGTCGCGGCACGCACCGCTCGGGCGCGCTCGACGATCACCCCCGACCGCCACGCTCGCTTCGACGACCTGCTGACGCAGGCGCGGGCGGCGATGGACCTGCGCGACGACAACGGCCCGACGACTGCCGAGTGGCCGGCCGGCCTGTTGCGGATGGCGCTGCTCGAGGTGGGCCGGCGGCTCGCCGGACGCGGTCTGCTCGGGCGCAGCGACCTCGTGTTCGAGCTGCGGCACGACGAGCTCACGCCGGCGCTGTTCGAGGGCGTGCCGTCGGGTGCTGCGCTCGAGGAACGGGCCACCGTCCGGGCGGCGCAGAAGATCGCGGTCGCGCCAGCGGTGCTCGGTCCCGAAGAGGCTGCCCCGCCGCTCGATGTGCTGCCCGCGAACCTCGCCCGCCTCACCGGGATGGTGGCGACGATCATGGAGCACCTCGGCATGGACGGCAGCTCGGCGTCGAGCGGTCTCCACGGCACCGGTGTCGGCACCCGTGTGGTGCAGGGTCGCGCCCGCGTGGCCGCCTCGCCGGAGGACGCGCTCGACCAGCTCGAACCGGGCGACGTGCTCGTCGTCGCCGGCACCACACCCGCCTACAACCTGGTCCTGTCGCTCGCCGGTGGCGTGGTGACCGCCGACGGCGGGCCGATGAGCCACGCCGCCGTGATCGCCCGCGAGCTCGGCATCCCGGCGGTGATCGGGGCTCGGGGCGCCCTGACCGACATCCCGAACGGATCGCTCGTCGAGATCGACCCCGTCGCCGGCGAGGTGCGCGTCCTCGCCCCGCCGGTGTCGGGGGTCGCGGTCGGCGCGACCTGAGTCGGGCCGAGCTGGGCGCGGGGCGCTGTGTGAGACTGCACGGCATGCGCGCCGTCGTCCTGCACAGCCATGGTGGTCCCGAGGTCCTCACGATCGAAGAGGTCGCCGGACCGGTGCCCGGACCCGACGAGGTCGTCGTCGACATCGCCGCCACTGCGCTCAACCGCGCCGATCTGTTGCAGCGAATGGGGTTCTACCCCGACCCGCGCAAGCTGCAGCCGGAGATCCCCGGCCTCGAGTTCGCCGGCATCGTCAGCTCGGTCGGTGCGCGGGCCACGATGTGGCGCGTCGGCGACCGCGTGATGGGTATCGAGGCCGGCGGGGCCTACGCCGAGCAGATCGCCACCCACGAGCGTCAACTCCTCGCCGTGCCCGAGGGCATCGACCTGGTCGACGCGGCCGCCATCCCCGAGGTGTTCCTCACGGCATGGGATGCGCTCGTGCTGCAGGGCGGCCTCACCAGCGGCCGGTGGGCGCTCGTCCACGCGGGCGCCAGCGGCGTGGGCACGGCCGCCATCCAGATCGCGAAGGCCATCGGCGGACGGATCGCCGTCACCTGCTCGAGCGGCAAGGCCGACGCATGCCGCGAACTCGGCGCCGACGTGGTCCTCGAGCGTTCCCCGCACGACTGGTTGACCGATGCGAAGGCAGCCGTGCCGCAGGGCTTCGACACGGTGCTCGATGTGATCGGAGGCGAGGAGGTCGACCGCAACCTGCAGGCCGTCGCCACGAAGGGCACGATCGTCCAGGTGGGCCTGATGGGCGGCGGCACGACGCCCGTCAATGTCGGCCTCCTCCTCGCGAAGCGGGCGACCTGGGTGGGCACCACGTTGCGGACCCGTCCGCTGGAGGAGAAGGTCGCGGTCACGAGACGCTTCGCCGCAGAGATGCTCCCGCTGTTCGGCACCGGTGCGTTGCGGCCCGTGATCGACAGCGTCCACGAGTTCGACGCGATCGCCGACGCGCACCGCCACATGGAGGCGAACGCCAACACCGGGAAGATCCTCGTCCGGATCCGCTGACCGGGCTGGGCGCCGTTCGGAACCGGCTCAGAAGATGCCGGAGATCGCCGTCGCGTCGGTGTCGAGCACCTCCGAGACCGGCACACCGAACCACCCTTCTGCGACCGTGGCGTAGTACTGGTCGAGTCCCACCGTCGCCCGCAGGTTGCCGTTGTCGTCGAGGTCGGTGAGCGACGGGTGCTCACCGAACCGGCCGGCGTTCACGGGCCCGACGAGCAGCGCATGCGACGCGGTGCCGTGGTCGAGCCCACCGGAGTCGTTGTCGCGGGCGGTGCGCCCGAACTCGCTGGTGGTCATGACGAGTACCCGCTCCGACAGCCCGCGAGCCGCCAGGTCGTCGAGGAAGGCGTTGAGCGACGTGTCCAGGTCGTCCATGAGCGCGGGATAGCGACCGTTGTGATCGTCGTGGGTGTCGAAGTCCTGGTGCATCGGCACGTGCACGATGCGGACGCCCTGCTCGCCGGCGAACAACTGCGCGGCGAGTCGCAACCCCTGGCCGAGGTCGCTCCCCGGATAGCCGCCGTCGCCCTCCTCGTCGGCCAAGCCGTCGAGCACGCTCGCGAAGGCCGCGCTCTGGGCCTTCAACCCACGGAGACGGGCCTCGAGTTCGAACATCGGCGTCCCGGTGCCGAACGCGGCGAACCCTTCCTGGAACAGGCGTCGGAACGGGTCGTCGTCGCCCGCGCCCGCGAGGTACCCGGCCGCGTTCGCCCCGGGGATCGCGAGCGTCGACACCGAACGCGACGCGATCGCCGGAGACGCCCCCGAACCGACCGACAACGCGACGGCCGGAGCCGCGGGATCGCCGATGGCGTCGGCGAGCCGCCCGAGGAAGCCCGTGTCGCGTCTCCCGCCCGCCGTGGGTGCGCCCGCCCACCATCGGGCGAGCATCTCGAAGTGGGAGCCGTCGCTGTCGAACGACCCCACGCCCTGCACGATCGCTGCACCCCGTCCGTGGAGCCGGGTGAGGGCAGGGTGGAGACCCACCTCGTCGTCGAGCGCCAGCACGTCCGAGGCGGCGATCGCCGTCGACCGGCGCAGGTCGTAGTAGGCGCCGTGGCCGTACGGCGCGACCATCGACAGGCCGTCGTTGCCGCCGGCCATCTCCACCACCACGAGGAGCCGCCGTCCGACGTCCACCGAGCTGGGTGCGGCCGTCGGCGGCTGGGGCGCTGTGGTCACCACGGCAGTCGATCCGTCGGGCACTCGGGGGGTCTGCGCGACCGACGCAGGTGCCATCGTCGCGTCCGGTGTCCTCGCGAGCACGCCGCTCGCCGTCGGCGTGCCACCGCGTCCGGCGGTGTACGTGCCGACACCGACGGCGGCAGCGCCGGCCCCGGCGCTGGCCCACTTGAGGAGTTCTCGACGGGTGATCCTCGCGGGTGTGGCGGGCATGTGGTTCCTCCAGGGATCGATCGTGGTCGGGCGTGTCGCGGGCGGGGTGGGCTCAGGCGAGGGAGAACTCGGGAGACATCACGAGCAGCCCGTGGAGCAGCGTCGAACGATCTCGGCGCGACTCGACCGCCTCGACGGCGTGCCAGAGCACGTCGAGCGTCGACTGGCCCACCTCGTGCAGCGCCGCACGACCGAGCAGGTCGCCGACCGGGTCTGCCTCGTCGAGCGTGGCGGTCTCCCAGGCGTTGTCGTAGGCCACCTGCGCCTTGGTCATCTCGGCACCGACCGAGAGCCATCGCGTCGTCCCGGGCCAGCCGGCCACGTTCGGCGGACTGAACGGCACCTGGCCGAGCTGATCGAGGGGCCACCAGTCGATCGACAGGTCGAACAGCCGACGCACGGCGATGAACCACTCGACCGCCGACCGCGGCCGGTTCAAGCGCTGCTCGAGGAACGACGGGTGACGCACGATCGTCTCGACGAGCGGCCGGATCTCGAGACCGCTGTCGGCGAACACCCGGGCGAGCTCGTCGAGGCGATCCGGTTCCGGCCAGACGCCGACCAGGTGTTCGTGCACCTTGCCCGCGACGAACGGCGCGCACGCCGGGTGATCGCACACGGCGTCGACCACCTCGGCAGCGCTCGCGACGGAGCGTCCCAGGAACGACACGGAGTCGGGCGGGCCGCTGTCGGGATCGAAGCGCACCTCGTCGTCGTTGTCACCGTCCACCCACCATCCGGCGAGCGCGCGCGCCGCGGCACGGATGTCGTCCTCGGTGTACCCGGCGCCGTGGCCGAGCGCGAACAGCTCCATCAACTCGCGGGCATAGTTCTCGTTCGGCGCGCCTGCGTAGCTGCCCGCGCCGTCGAGCCAGTAGAGCATCGCGGCGTCGACCGTGAGTTCCTGCAGGAGGCTCCGGAAGTTGCCCATCGCATGGGTTCGCAGCAGCTGGTGCTGGCGGTACATCAGCAACGGCGGCGCCTTGTCCAGCCCGCTGGTGAGGTGGCCGTGCCAGAACCAGATCATCCGGTCGTGCACGCCGGCGCGTTCGTCGCTCATCACGTCGAGCCACCAGGCGGGGAGGCGGCTGTAGTCGTCGTCGCTGCCCAGTGCCGGATCCTCCGGCCAGAACGGCTCGGCGGCGAGCAGCTGCTCGATCAGATCGGTGGGCGACATGCCGTCCAGCTCCTCCACCTGCCACGGCCTCGCGCCGAACGACAGCCGACGAAGCACATGGGCGCGCAACGCCCGCTCATCGTCCACGACCGGCACGGCCCGGCGGTTCGTCGACCATCCCGTCCGTCGGGGGTGCAGCGGCGACAGGGGACGTGCGCGGCGGTGGGTGCCCAGGAAGTGCGGTGCCATGGGCGCATCGTGCCGGAGCGAACATGAACCGACGATGAACCGTCCCCTCATCCGCACTTCATGTCCGGCTCCCTTCAGCGTTCGATGCTCGACCGATGCCGCAGCGGCCATGTTCGGGTGCGGACGCCTTCATGCGGGCTTCACCGAAGATGTGGAACGATGAGCGCCCGTGCGGGTGTTGGTGGTCGAAGATGACGTCTCCTTGGGAGGAGTGGTGCAGCGAGGGCTGTCCGAGGACGGCCATGCGGTCGACCTCGAACGCACGCTGACCGGTGCACGGCGGGCATGCGCGATCAACGCCTACCATCTCGTCGTGCTCGACCTCGGTCTGCCCGACGGCGACGGCCTCACCCTGTGCCGTGAGCTCCACGAGTGCGAACATCCGCCACGGGTGCTCGTGCTCACCGCCCGCGACACCACGGGCGACAAGGTGCTCGGCCTCGATGCCGGCGCCGACGACTACCTCACGAAGCCGTTCGACTTCGCCGAGCTCGGTGCACGAGTGCGCGCCTTGCTCCGCCGCCCCGAGCACGCTCGAGCGCCGCTGTTGAAGGTCGCCGACATCGAGCTCGATCCCGCTGCCCACACCGTCCGCCGATCCGGGGTGATGGTCCCGCTGACGGCTCGCGAATTCGCACTCCTGCACTTCCTCATGGACCGTGCCGGCGATGTCGTCACCCGCACCGAACTGCTCGAAGCCGTCTGGGACGCGAACTACGACGGACTCTCCAACGTCGTCGACGTGCACGTCGCCAACGTGCGCCGCAAGCTCGAGCTGCCGGGCAAGCCGGCGCCGATCGACACCGTCCGCGGCGTGGGGTACCGGTTCGGCTGATGCGGCTGCGACGGGTCAAACCGATGCTGGCGTTGCTGTTCGCGGCGCTCACGACCGCGATCGCGATCGCACCGCTGTTGCTGTGGCGCAGCGAGCGTGCGGACACGATCCGCTCGAGCCTCGACACGTCGCTCGTGACGCAGATGGAGGACGTGCTGTACGGCGAGGTGGCCGGCGCCCGAACGGCGGAGTACCTCACCTGGTACGTGAACGTGAACGACGGCTGGACCGACCCGTTCACCGAGACCGATCTCGAACCCCCGCTGTTCACGTGGATGCGCGAGAGCGGGGGAGAGCCCGACTTCCGCGAGTACGCGCTCGACAACGGCGAGCGGTACCGAGGCTTCATCCGCCCGGTGTTCGATGGGCAGGGCTTCGTCACGCTCGTCGAGGCGACCGACCGCGACGACGAGCTCGGTGCACTCGACCGGCGCGCGCTGTTGATGGCGCTCGGGATGCTCGCCGGCAGTCTCTTGCTCGGCGCCGTGCTGAGCAGCCTCGCGATCAGCCCGATGCGGCGCATGATGGGCGATCAGCAGAGCTTCCTCGCCGATGCGGCACACGAGATGCGCACCCCCCTCGCCGTGATCATGGCGTCCAGCAGCCAGGCGTTGGCCCGTCCACGCTCGAGCGAGGAGTACGTCCGGTCGCTGTCGGAGATCCGCTCCGCGGCGGAGCGGGCCGCGACGGGCGTGAACGAGATGCTCGACCTCGTGCGCTTCGAGAGCGGTCAGACGATGCCCCGGATCGGCCCGCTGCGGCTCGACCTGCTGGCCGAGGAGGTCGCCGCGGCGGTTCGCCCCGAGGAAGCGGTGGTGATCGCGGAGCCGAGCGACGCGGTGGTGGTCGCCGCCGACATGGCGCTCCTGCGCCAGGCCGTCGAGAACGTGGTGCGCAACGCGGCCCGACGGGCCGGGCGTGTGGAGCTGCTCACCCGCGTCGACCGCCACGACGGCGTGATCGACGTGGTCGACGACGGCCCCGGCTTCGACGCGGCGGTGCTGCCCCGGGTGTTCGAGCGCTACCAGCGGGGCGACCGGCGTGGGGAGGCCGGGATCGGGCTCGCGATCGTGCGGGCGATCGCGCTCGCCCACGGCGGGTCGGTGTCGGCCACCAACAACGCCGACGGTGTCGGTGCGACCGTCAGCATCAAGGTGCCGCTGAGCAGGGCCTGAGCCGGTCGCAGGCGGACGGCGGCATGATGGGGTCATGAGCGACACCCCACGACCCCGACGCCTGCCCGCCCATGGGGCCGGCACGGTGGCCCTCGGTGACCGCACCGTCCACCGACTCGGGTTCGGCGCGATGCAGATCACCGGCGACGGCGTGTGGGGCCCTCCGACCGACCGCGCCGAGGCGATCCGTGTGCTTCGCTGCGCCGTGGAGCTCGGCGTCGACCTGATCGACACCGCCGACTCCTACGGGCCCGACGTCAGCGAGGAGCTGATCCGCGAGGCGCTGCACCCGTATCCGGAGCACCTCGTGATCGCCACCAAGGCCGGACTCGAACGCCCGGGGCCGGGGGAGTGGCGTACCGACTGCCGCCCCGAACGCCTGCAGGCACAGTGCGAGGGGAGCCTGCGCAAGCTCGGTGTCGAGCGCATCGACCTCTTCCAGCTCCACCGCATCGATCCGGCGGTGCCGTTCGCCGATCAACTCGGAGCGCTCGTCGAACTGCAGCACGCCGGCAAGATCGCCCACATCGGGCTGAGCGAGGTCACCGTCGAACAGCTCGTCGAGGCGGGCACGATGGCGACGATCGTCTCGGTACAGAACATGTACAACCTCGTCAACCGGGGTGCCGAGGCGCTCGTCGACCACTGCGAACGCGAAGGCATCGCGTTCATCCCGTGGATCCCGCTCGACAGCGGCTCGTTGAGCAGGCCCGGCGGGCCGCTCGACACCGTCGCCTCACGGCTGCGGGTGACGCCGGCCCAGGTGGCGCTCGCGTGGTTGCTCGAACGCTCCCCGGTGATGCTGCCCATCCCCGGTACGTCGTCGGTGGCTCACCTCGAGAGCAACGTCGGTGCGGCAGCGGTCCGCCTCATCGACGCCGACCTCGAGGCGATCGACGCCGCGGTCGGCAGTTCGCTCGTGAACCGGGGCATGCGCTCGGTGCGCAAGCTGCTCAACCGGCGACGCTGACCGTCCTCGTGTGCCACCCGGTGGCGCCGTCGGGGTCGGGGCGGCTGACCTCCTCGGTCTGGGTGTCGCCGTTCGCGTCGGTGGCGCGCACCTGGATCCGGTGCTCGCCGGCGGACACGGCGGTCGTGTCCCAGTCGTAGCGCCACTGGCGCCACGAATCGATGGTCACGTCGGTGGCCAGGCTCGCTTCCTGCCAGTCCTCGTCGTCGATGCGCACCTCCACCTTGGCCACGCCTCGCTGTTGGGCCCATGCGATGCCGGCGATCGGCACGGTGCCGCGGGGCACCTCTTCGCCGCGGTCGGGGACGTCGATGCGCGACTGGGTCTTGATCGGTGCGTCGCGCGACCAGCCGCGAGGGACCCAGTAGCCGATGGCTTCGTCCCAGGTGGTCAGGTCGAGACGGCTCAGCCATTTCGTGGCGCTCACGTAGCCGTACAGCCCGGGCACGATCATGCGTGCCGGGAAGCCGTGCTGGAGCGGCAACGGCTCACCGTTCATGCCGATCGCGATCATCGCGTCGCGGCCGTCGAGGGCGGCTTCGATCGGGAAGCCGCACGTCCAGCCGTCGACCGACGTGCCGAACACCTGCTCGGCCTCGGGCTGCACGCCGGCCTGCTCGAGCAGGTCGCGCAGGAGCACGCCCTGCCACACGGCGTTGCCGATCAGGTCGCCACCGACCTCGTTGGAGACGCAGGCGATCGTGATGATCCGCTCCACCTGCGGCAGCGCGAGGAGGTCGGCGTAGGTGAGCGTGATCGGGGTGTCGACCCGGCCGCCGATCTCCATCGACCAGGTGTCGAGGCGGATGCGCGGCACCGACAGTGCCGTGTCGATGAGATAGAAGTCGTCGTTCGGGGTGAGGTACGGCGTGACCGGGCTGAGCGTCGCATCGGCCGGCACCTCGGGCGCGGTCGACATCACGTCGGCGTCGGCGAGCGTCGGGTCGTCGACCACGTCCGGCAGGGTGTCCGGAGCAGCGGCGCGGATGCGGTCGATGCGGTCGTTCTCGAGCTTGCGGGCGGCGGCCGTGGCGATGATCGCCGTGCCGGCGACGGCACCGGAGGTGGTGACGAAACGACGCCGGTCGAAGCCGTTGCGGGCACGCGTCGGCGTGGACGGCATCTCGCGAACGGGGTCGTCGGCCCGCACGAGGCGCACGAGGTACCAGATCACCGCGCTGCCCACGACTGCGCCGAGCGCCGCCGGCACACCGGCGGAGACCGACTGGTTCGGCCGGCCGGCAGCGACGATGCCGCCGAACAGGCCGAACAGCCCCATGGCCGCCGGGCCGACGAACGGGCGTGGGCGGGCGCGGGCGCCGGCGAC